>NZ_DRGM01000211.1 GCF_011050055.1 Pseudoalteromonas prydzensis
CAACTTACCCACGCACAGCATACACGTGTACTGCTATACCGTGACCAAATTGATGATGCGGTGGGCTTTATTCATTCGCGTGATGCGCTGCGCCTATTAACGAAAGAACAGTTTGATAAGCCGTCATTGCTACGTGCTGTACGTGAGATTTATTTTATTCCTGAAGGCACATCGTTAAATACACAACTGTTCAAATTCCAACAATCGAAAGAACGTATCGGTTTGGTGGTTGATGAATACGGTGACATACAAGGCCTAGTAACCTTAGAAGATATCCTAGAAGAAGTGGTTGGTGATTTTACTACCACACAAACTCGTACACCAAGCGAAGAAGTCGTGTCACAGGATGATGGTTCATTCTTAGTAGATGGCGGTGCTAACGTGCGTGATCTCAATAAAGAAATGGATTGGGAATTTCCCCTTGATGGTCCAAAAACTTTAAGTGGTTTGATTGTCGAATACTTAGAAGATATTCCAGATGCTAATTTAAGTTTACGTATTGCAGGCTACCCTATAGAAGTGGTTGAAGTGAAAGAAAACATGATCAAGCTGGTACGTATCCAAGCAAATAAACGCAAAGTATAAGTCTTTAAGTAGAGTAGCAACAAGCTACTCTATACTTCCCCAACTAGCCCCACTTTTTTGTGCATGTTATACCAATCGACTTAAATATTTAACCATTCTAGCCCGCTATGCGCTCTTATGTAGATATTGACGGTAAAGTTAGCTAAATAACCGTTCTAGCCAACTTTGATCGAGATCTGCTTCGCACTTTTTAAGTTGTGCACCATAGCGACTGGCGCGGTTTTTAACTTTATTTGCCACTGCCATTAGCCACTGTTTCTTTTTATAAGTGCCACGTTTGTAGCCGCCCCAACCCTCATGATAATTAAGGTATTGCGCATAAGCATCCCACTTCGACACACCATTTACTTTATGGGTTTTATAGACAAACCAAGCCATAAAGTCGATTGCATCATCAAAATCATCTCGATCGGCGCCACTATTGCCCGTTTCACGAATGTAATCAGCCCAAGTGGGAGTTTTAGCTTGTGAGTAGCCATAGGCTGAACTTGCTCTGCCAGTGGGAATGATCCATAAAAAATATTCCATTGGCGGTGCAGCATCATGTCTAAAGGAACTTTCTTGGTACATCATGCTCATTAATACATGTTTCGGTGATCCCCACTTTTCTTGGGCATCTTTTGCGTCATAATACCAATCGCTTTTCTCTTCAAAAATTTTACATATATCATTAGGTTGCTTTGGAGGGGCTGTTGCGCAACCTGTTAACGCAGCTCCCAGCGATAAAATAATTAAACTTTTTTTCATTTTTTTTGATTCTCGCTGAACTTTTTATAAAAGCGTAAGTCCTATTTTATGAATGCGCAGTTTAGCATTGTTTATCCCTGAAGAATCTTTACGCAGCCAACTTGGGCTGCGTTTTTTTTTGCTACTTTTTAGTTAGCGTTAAAATAAGCATCTAAAAAAGCATTAAATGTCACGTTATCAGCTGCTTTCAACGCTTTCTCAGCAACGATTGATTGCTCCGCCTGCTGTTTTAAGTAACTATCTGAGTACACATAATACGGTGTATTTTCATGACTTTCCTGGTAATTTCTTGCCAGCGCTAATGCAAAATGGCCATTATCAACACCCGACTCTTTCAGTTGCTTTACGTAACGTCCAGAGTACGTTAACTCAGGATCAGCGACCCATTGGCTTAACCGCGTGATGGTTGCACTGTAGTAACTGACCCCATACGCTTCATCCATATACGCAGCAACATGCTGGAGCTGGGTAAAAATTTCCGTGCCCCACGTAGCTAAACTACATGCTTCGCCTGAACGATTTAACATAACCTGGGCAGCTCGACCTTCACTGACTACGGTATCTAAATTTGCAGTACTACGTTGTTGCGAATCCCAATCCATTGTTGGTGAATCTTTTAATAAGCAATAAGTCAAAAACACATCTAAAAAGTGAATTTGCTCAATATCAATTCCTGTGGCTGCAAATGGATTTACATCAAGAGCCCGAATTTCTATGTATTCAATACCACCACGTAGTAATGCATCGGTTGGCGTTTCGCCACTGTTAGCATTCCGTTTCGGGCGAATTGGCGAGTAAAATTCATTTTCAATCTGCAGCACATTCTTATTCAGTTGCTTTGGCTGCGCATCTTTATAATCGGCAAGTTGATCATAAATATCAGACGGTGAGTTGATCGCCGCTTTTAACCCAGCTACGTATTCTTCTAATGAGTTGTACATTACTTTTAATGAAGATTGCGCACTATTGGTGTAGCCTAAATTACCTAAGCGTAATGCGGTGCCAGTTTCTAGATAAAGTGTGCCTTTACCGAGCTTTTTAAAAGGAAGATCGGTACTGCGACCTTGCAAAAAGGAGTTACATAATGCCGGTGAGGCACCAAATAAATAGCTGATCAGCCACAGTTCACGCTTAAAGTTACGGATCAAGCCTAAATAGCCTGATGAAATAAAATCTTGTAGTGAACCCGTATCGCCTTTAATCGTTTGCAGACTTTGCCAAAATGACGTTGGAAACGAAATATTAAAATGCACGCCCGCAATGGCTTGCATCATACTACCGTAACGATTTTTAAGGCCTTCACGGTACAGGGTTTTCATTCGGCCAATATTAGAATCGCCAAATTGGGCTAATGCGATGTCATCTTGATGCTCAATAAAACACGGCATACTGATAGGCCATAATAGTTCATCACCCATTTGCGATAAGGTAAACTTTTGCAAATCGTGTAGCTGATTTAACGTTTCTTCAGCAGATCCGCTAACAGGCGTAATAAACTCTAATAATGACTCAGAAAAATCCGTGGTGATATGCCCATTCGTCAACGCACAACCCACCCCTATTGGATGAGCCTGTTGCGAAATCGTACCATTGGGTTGGATCCTCAACGCTTCTCTTTCAATACCACGTTGAATGCCTTTAATTGCGTATTTATGCTGTTCCGGGGCGAGCGCTGTTAGCGCTTTAGTTAAATCATGTGTTGTCAAAAATGCTTCCTCGAGCCACGTGGCCTAATCCTAAGTCAATGGGGGCAAATTGATAATACTCAAGGTTTAATAATGGCATAACTGTAATTACCACTATTTGCCATGAAGGTCACCGTGTATTTATAAAGCACACTAGCTGCGGGCAGCTTAGCCCACACCCCAATGTTTACTAATCTTGCCATTGTAAGGGCTAAGATACAATTGCTTTAATTGCACAACAGTGATGCGATTTAATTGTATACGACAGCAGTTAGCAATTATCAATGCATGGCACTACAGTGATGATATCTATTTATATACTCAGTTATTACAAGAATGCCTACAGACATTTTCACATTTATTTGTTTTAGATCATAAAAAAGCTAATTAACAATAGTTTTGTATCCAATAGTACTGAAGCAGCTATCTTTACATTGGTATGAACTTTATAATTGCTGCTAATAATAAAGTATGTTTAAGGACTACCTATGCGTCGGGGTCAGCAATTAGTAAATGAAGAAGTTACTTTTTCACAGCAGCAGGAACTTGTCTCCACAACTGACTTGCGTGGGGTGATCACCTATGCAAATAAGGATTTTTGCGCCATAGCAGGTTACAATTTAGAAGAGCTGCTTGGCAAAAATCATAATATTGTTCGCCACCCTGACATGCCTAAAGCCGCATTTAAAGAATTGTGGGAGAAACTCAAGCAAGGTCACTCTTGGCGCGGCATGGTGAAGAACCGGTGTAAAGATGGCCGTTATTATTGGGTTGATGCATTTGTCACCCCTATTTTTGAACACGGCCAACTCGTTGGTTACCAATCAGTGCGCACAAAACCCAACGAACAACAAAAACGCCGTGCCCAAGACCTGTACAGCAAAATAAATGCAGGAAAATCCTTGTCGTCTTGGCGCGAATGGGTGGCTCTACGCCAAACTGCGGCACTACTGATAGCTCTACTTGGTTTAGGACTATTGGCCATATTTGTATCTATTGCTGTTGCACTGATAGCAACGTTGTTTTGCTTAGTTGTTATCGCATTAAATTACGATGAATTGGTTGTAACGCCAAGCGCATTAAAACAACAAAAGTTACGACATGACTCGGTGTCTCGTTATATTTATGTAGGCCATCATCCATTTAGCACAAGTGAATATAGTATACAGATGCTCAATGCTAAATTACGTACCGTATTAGGACGAGTAAAAGACACCACAGGTACTTTTACGGGTATTGCCGCTAATTTAGATGAACAATCAGCGCTCACTGAAAAAGGCATTGCCGCACAGGGACAACGCCTTAGCCAAATAGCCACTGCTATGTCGCAGATGAGCGCAACCATAGGTGAAATATCTGGCAATACTCACCATACCGCTGAGAAAGTAAATCTTACTTACCAAAGTTGTTCCGACATAAAACTGCATATTGCTGATAATAGCGCGATGGTATCTGATCTTGCTCTGCAAGTTGAGCAAGCTGCAAGTACCGCCAACTCACTTGCAACCGAGGCGGATAAGATTGGCCAAGTAATGACTGAAATCGAAGGCATTGCTGAACAAACCAATTTGCTGGCTTTAAATGCGGCGATTGAAGCCGCGCGTGCAGGTGAACATGGCCGAGGCTTTGCGGTAGTGGCCGATGAAGTGCGTGCGTTATCATCTCGTACACAACGTGCTACGGCACAAATTCACAGTTCAATAAAAGAAATTCAAGATACCCTGTTTAGCTGGTCTACAGTGATGAAAAACACCAAAGCGCAAGCCGATGAGTGCGTTAATACCACCGGGCATACGCAAATTGAACTGGATAGTATTTTCGCGCAGATCAGTGAAATATCACAACTCGCCACACAAATATCTGCTGCTGCCGAGCAGCAACAAACGGTCAGCCTTGATATTAGCGACAACATTACGCAAATAAAAGGTTACAGTGACGAGAACTTAACATTGAGTTTTAATGTAGCTAGTGGCGCAGCACAGCTTGTTGAAGGCTCGCGAAAAGTAAACGATATCCTGCTTACTTTTAAAGTATAACGACTTTATTTTCCATAAAAAAAACCGCTAAGTTATGATTCTAGCGGTTTTTTTATAGGCATAAATTGATTAGCGACAGCTAAATATTAAGCCACTTTCATCAGCATCGATGACTATCATGTCACCACTTTGATATTCACCAGCGAGTAATTTCTGAGATAGCGGATTTTCAATCGTGTGCTGAATTGCACGCTTGAGTGGCCGCGCGCCATAAACGGGATCAAAACCGCTGGCAGCAATACGCTCAAGTGCTGCATCACTTATTTGCAGTAAGTACCCCATTGCCGTTAAACGCTCACGTAGCTTGCTGAGTTGAATATCAGCAATTTCTTTAATGTGTTCGTTAGCAAGCGGATGAAATACCACGGTTTCGTCAATCCGGTTAATAAATTCAGGTCTAAACTCATTAACCAAAACGCCCATCACTTTTTCTTTTAACGCTGCGTAATCGTTATTACCTGTTTGCTCTTGAATAATATCCGAGCCTAAATTTGAGGTCATAATGATCACCGTATTTTTAAAATCAACGGTGCGACCTTGGCCATCGGTTAAGCGGCCATCATCCAATACTTGCAGTAGAATATTAAACACATCAGGATGCGCTTTTTCAATTTCATCAAGTAAAATAACTGAATAAGGACGACGACGTACGGCTTCGGTTAAATAGCCACCTTCTTCGTAGCCAACATAGCCCGGCGGTGCGCCGACTAAGCGCGCAACTGAGTGTTTCTCCATAAACTCAGACATATCAATGCGCACCATCGCGCTTTCAGTGTCAAACATATAGCCCGCGAGCGCTTTCGTCAGCTCAGTTTTACCCACCCCAGTTGGGCCTAAAAATAAAAACGAGCCAATTGGCCGATTAGGATCTGCAAGTCCTGCGCGCGAGCGACGGATCGCATTGGCAACTGCCACTACAGCTTCGTCTTGACCAATGACTTTATGATGTAGTTGTTCTTCCATTTGCAGCAGTTTTTCTCGCTCACCTTGGAGCATCCGCGATACCGGAATACCGGTCCAACGAGAAAGTATCTCGGCGATTTCGTCTTCACCCACTTGGTTTTTCAATAAACTCATTTCTTGCATTTCGGCTTGTGAGGCCAAATCAAGTTTACGCTCCAAATCAGGAATACGGCCATATTGTAATTCTGACATACGCTGTAAGTCAGTGGCGCGACGGGCAACATCTAAATCTAAGCGCGCTTGCTCAAGCTCCGCTTTGATCACTTGCGTGCCTTGTAAAGATGCTTTTTCAGCAGTCCATACTTCATCAAGCTCACGATATTGTGCTTCAAGTTCAGTGATCAGCTCTTGCATTTCGCTGCGGCGCTTTTGACTGGCGTCGTCTTTTTCTTTAGCTAGCGCATTATCTTCAAGTTTTAGCTGAATAATACGGCGCTCTAATTTATCTAGCGACTCTGGCTTTGAATCAATTTGCAGGCGAATAGACGACCCCGCTTCATCAATTAAATCAATAGCTTTATCTGGCAGCTGCCGGTCGCTAATATAACGGTGTGACAAGTGCGCAGCTGCTACAATTGCCGGATCGGTAATTTCAACACTGTGATGTAGCTCATAACGCTCTTTTAAGCCACGTAAAATAGCAATGGTGTCTTCAACCGACGGCTCTTCCACCAGCACTTTTTGGAAACGACGCTCTAGAGCGGCATCTTTTTCGATGTATTTACGGTACTCATCTAAGGTGGTTGCGCCGACACAATGCAGCTCACCACGTGCTAATGCGGGTTTGAGCATATTGCCCGCATCCATCGCACCATCGCTCTTACCAGCGCCAACCATAGTATGAATTTCATCAATAAATAAAATCACTTGGCCTTCTTCTTTGGCCAGCTCATTGAGCACCGATTTTAACCGCTCTTCAAACTCACCACGGTATTTAGCACCAGCTACCAAGGCACCTAAATCAAGCGATAACACACGTTTGTTTTTCAAGCCTTCTGGCACTTCACCATTAATAATACGCTGCGCGAGCCCTTCCGCAATCGCGGTTTTACCCACACCAGGTTCGCCAATTAATACTGGGTTATTTTTGGTGCGTCGCTGCAGAACTTGAATTGTACGGCGAATTTCGTCATCCCGACCGATAACTGGATCAAGTTTGCCTTGCTCTGCACGTTCCGTTAAATCGATGGTGAATTTTTTAAGCGCTTGACGAGTATCCTCCGCATTTGGGTCATCAACCTTTTGACCACCACGAATGGCTTTGATAGCGGCTTCTATCTTTGTGCTGGTCATATTTAGCGCACGGAAAATATCACCTAGCGGGCCTTTATCTTCACAGGCAGCTAATACAAACAGTTCGCTGGAGATATATTTATCTTTACGTTTTTGTGCGTATTTATCACATAAATTAATCAGTGAAACCATATTGTTTGACAACTGCACGTCGCCACCAACACCTTCCACTTTAAATAGCTTTTCTATCTCTTGCGATAACTTGGTATTGAGTTCATCGGCACTTACACTGGCTTGAGCCAATAACGCACGCACACTTGAGCCACTTTGCTGCAAGAGTGAATACATTAAATGTACCGGTTCAATAAATTGATGATCACGACCAAGCGCTAATGACTGAGCGTCAGAGAGCGCAGATTGAAATTTACTGGTAAATCGATCTAAACGCATAAGGGGTTACCTATTAAAAAAACTAATTACTTAATTAATGGGTATGCTCGGCACTTTGATCAAGGCTTAGGAGAAAATATACTCACTGAATAGACACTTATTTGCGCCAGATCAAAGAAGCCATCCGTCCTGTTTGACCATCGCGACGATATGAAAAGAATTGTTCACTATTGCTAACTGTACAGTACTCACCACCACTAATATTTCTTATGCCTAGGTTAATAAGCTCGGTGGTTGCAAGCAGATAAATATCGGCTAAATATTTACCATTCGCTTGTGCCACAAATGCAGTGTGATGAGTTGCTGATTGCTCACAGAAAAGTGCTTTTACTTCACTGCCGACCTCAAACTTTGCAGCACCTATGGCAGGACCTAACCACGCTCGGATCTGTGCTGGAGGGCAGCTAAAGTGATGCAAAGTATTGGCGATAATACCCGCATGCAAACCGCGCCAGCCACCATGAATAGCAGCCACCTCTTCACCACTTTCACTGGTAAGCAAAATCGGCAAGCAATCTGCTGTCATAATTGCCAGCGGTTGATTTTTTAATCGGGTATAGAGTGCATCCGCATCATAATTAGCATGTGGGTCAAAATACTCATCCACAACAACAACTTCACTGCTATGGACTTGGTTAAGCCACACCGGTGCTTGAGGAAGCTGAGCAGCTAAAAGCGCGCGATTCGTTAATACCGCGTGCTGATCATCGCCCACATGTAGGCCTAAGTTTAAACTCGCAAAAGGCGCATCAGATACACCGCCCTGACGAGTTGTACTGAGAGCCCCTACATTAGGTGGCGCTGTCCAATTAGGATAAAGCATTAAGGCAGCTTAAAAATCGATATTTGGGTTAGCTTTAGTATCTTCACGCAGTACGTGAGTCATGGCGACCATATCATCTGGAATAGGCGCTTGCCAGGTCATCATTTCACCAGTGATAGGATGCGCAATACTTAACTTAACAGCGTGTAATGCTTGACGATTAAACTCACGTAACATCTGGAATAATTCAGGTGTTGCACCTTTTGGTGGACGTGGACGACCGCCATATGCTTTATCACCAATCAATGGATGATTGATAAATGCCATATGCACACGAATTTGGTGCGTACGACCTGTTTCTAAACGCAGACGTAATCGTGTATGAGCACGGAATTTTTCAGCAACACGGTAATGCGTAATCGCGGGTTTACCCTGCTCATGCACTGCCATATGCGTACGCTGTGTAGGATGACGACCAATCGGCTTTTCAACCATACCACCGGCAGTCATGGTGCCATTACAAATTGCTTCGTATTCACGGGTGAAGTTTTCGCGTTTTTGCAAGGCTTTAACTAAATGTGTTTGTGCCTGAATCGTTTTAGCTACCACCATTAAACCAGTAGTATCTTTATCTAAACGGTGAACAATACCTGCGCGCGGCACGTTAATGATGTCAGGATAGTGATGCAACAATGCATTTAACACTGTGCCATCTGGATTACCAGCACCAGGGTGTACAACTAATCCCATTGGTTTGTTGATCACTAAAATATCATCATCTTCATAAACAATGTTTAATTTGATATCTTGCGCTAAGTATTCACGTGGTGCTTCAATACTTGTTTCAACATTTACAACCTCACCACCAAAGAGTTTTTCTCTTGGGGTGTTGAAAATTTCACCATCTACGGTGATTTTATCATCTAAAATCCACGTTTTTATACGTGAACGCG
Organism: Pseudoalteromonas prydzensis; assembly: GCF_011050055.1. GTDB lineage: Bacteria > Pseudomonadota > Gammaproteobacteria > Enterobacterales > Alteromonadaceae > Pseudoalteromonas > Pseudoalteromonas prydzensis_A. Next base: position 9,416 of record NZ_DRGM01000211.1, read on the forward strand.
AATAATCCGGGAACAATTGTGCTAATACTTGGTCTAGACGTTTACCGCCTAACTCAGTTGGCACATCGGCTTGAAGAGAAATTTGCTCTGTCATTAGTAACTTTACCCAATTTACCAGTGCAAGCTGTGCTCGACTGGGTTAGAATCGCTTTTAATAAAAGCATTATATAATAAGCATAGTTTACTCGGTTTTACCCACTTGGCCTAGCCGAAGACATCGAAGGTAACAAATAAAATGATAAATAGAATAGGGAAACGTGCATTTGCCATTGTTTTTACAGTTTCATTACTTGGTTTAGGTGCATGTTCGTCAGCACCTGATGAAGAAGATATCCAACGCGTTCCTAATAAGTCAGCGCAGGCATTGTATGAAGATGCTAAACAAACGCTTGATTCAGGCTTATATGCGCGAGCAATAGAGCTGTTAAGTGCGATTGATTCGCGCTATCCATTTGGCCCTATGTCAAAACAAGTGCAAATGGACTTAGTTTATGCCCATTACCAAGCAGGTAATACTGAGCAAGCACTGGCAACCATTGATCGCTTTATCCGTTTAAACCCAAATCACAAAGATTTAGACTATATGTACTACATGCGTGGTTTGGTAAATATTAAAGCCGATAAAAACGCCTTTCAGGAATACTTTGGCGTTGACCGCGCCGACCGCGATGCTAATCGTACCCGTGTTGCCTTTACTGATTTATCAACCTTAGTTAATCGCTTCCCTGACAGTGGCTATGCCCCTGAAGCAAAAAGACGGTTAGTTTGGTTGCTCAATAAAATGGCCCGTTACGAATTAAAAGTTGCTGATTATTACTATGAGCGTGAAGCTTATTTAGCAGCAGCAAATCGCGGTAAATACGTTGTTGAACATTATTCGCAAAGTAGTTATTTAGATCAAGCACTCGAAATGATGGAAAAAAGCTACAACAAGCTTGGTTTACCTGAATTAAGTGAACACGCTAAGCTGACTCGCGAGCAAAATAAACGCAAGTAAATTCCAAATACAAAAAAAAGCGCTACTTATGATTTATAAGTAGCGCTTTTTTAATGTCTGACTTTTAAATTAAATCGCGTCTTCGTCCTCTTCTGCGGTACGAATGCGTACAACACGCTCAACGTCAGTGACAAAAATCTTACCATCACCAATTTTACCGGTTTGTGCTGTTTTAACAATCACTTCAATAGCACGTTCAACATCATCATCACCAAGCACGATATCAAGTTTCACTTTCGGTAAGAAATCAACCATGTATTCAGCACCACGATAAAGCTCGGTATGGCCTTTTTGACGGCCAAAACCTTTCACTTCACTAACGGTCATCCCGGTGATACCTACATCAGACAATGCTTCACGGACATCATCAAGTTTAAATGGTTTAATTATTGCTTCAATTTTTTTCATTATTAGTCGCTACTCTTATATTGCCAATTGGGTCGATTTTAGACAATCCTGCACTTCATAGCAAACAAAGCAATTGAATTACGGTGATTTAATCGCCAGCAATGGTATGATTGCTCCAATAGGAGCAACTACACTCAGGGTAAGTTGCTCAAAGTGCACTGTTTACTCAGTGCCAATCCAGTATTAGAGGTAAACATGAAAAAACAGCAACATGGTTTTACACTACTTGAGTTGATGGTCACCATTGCCATCGTTGGGATTATAGCCGCTATTGCTTTTTGGAATAGCAGCGACATGCTCGAAAATAATCGCGCTGAAAATTATTTACTGGAATTAAAACGAAACATCAACTTTGCGCGCGCCAAAGCAACCAGTACCGATTCACTCATCGTGGTGTGCAGTGGTGATACAACCAGAATAGAAAATGACAGAAAAGTGACCTGTTTAGATAGTTGGAATGACGGCTCTGTCATCGTCTTTTATGATAGTAACAGTAATGGCATTCATAACCCACGTATAGGGGACAAAATACTCAGGGTGATGTCAGAAATACCCGACAATAGTCAATTTACGTTTACCGGTGATAATTCATTAATATTTGATGCCAGCGGTCGTGTCACCACAAACCCGGGCACATTTACCTATTGCCCTAATAAAGATAATGAAAACAATAAAGCAATGGAAGTAAGTGTCTCTGGCACGGCTTTATACTACGGAGATACCACAAATACCTGTGACTAAATCCCAGTTAACAACTTGCAACTACACCTAGCTCAACTACCATTAAAAGAAATACCACCAACGAGCTCTCACGGATGAGAAAAACAACCCTATCTAACCCACACTCTGGTACGACACTTATCGAAATAATGGTGGTATTGAGCATCCTCGCTATCTTAGCTAACCTTGCTCTTTTTCATGTGCAGCCATTTTTTGCCCAAACTCGGCTAGAAAATTATAGTCACCTAATAAAAAGAACACTGAGCTTAGCTCGTAATAACGCCATTTCTTTAAATAGCCAGATTACAGTATGTAGTTTAGCGTCATCGGTCTGCGATAACAGTCGTTGGCATCAAGGCCTCACTGTCTTTGTTGATAAAGATGAAGTAGGTGTATTTGGTGATAATGACACGGTCATTTTAGTTACAGAAGCAATCAATGAATCTGATATGCTTACTTACCCACGTGACGCAGTGACATATCGACCTGACGGTACGCCAAGGGGATTTGATAATGGCACGTTTGTGTATTGCGCTGAATATAAATCAGCTGAACTAGCTGGTATTGCAATTTCAGTCAGTACGACAGGAAAAACAACTTTAAAAGACACAGATGAGTGTCAAACTAACTAGTTTGAGTTCTGATTAACTATTTACCCCAACATTTACTTGCATCGGCATTACCTTTAGCGGTTTTAAGTCCAGCATCATCAATAGTAAATGAAGTACAGTCATCATCTTGTAAAACAGGACCTGCGACCGGCGTGGCTGTTATTTCAAATGTACCCGCATCATTATCAACAATGACTGCAAGCGTGTAAAAGCCATGCTCGGTTGGTGATACTACATTTAGATTCGCTAAATCACTTGTATAAACACGATTATCAACAAAAAACTGTTCTTGTCTATTAGCCGCATCAAGTAAAGCTGTAATGGCTTCTGTACGAGCTGTCCGTTTCACATGCTCAAAATAGCTTGGCAAAGCGATTGAAGCAATGATGCCTAATATTGCTACCGTGATCATTAACTCTATCAGGGTGAAACCATTTTTATCTGCTTTTATCATACGCGCCATCTACATCTCACTTTATATCTAGGTTGGTCATAGCAATGGCCGCTATCACGTTTATTCACTATCATAGGTCCGTACGCTATTGAATGCAATTATTGAGAAATTATATCTTGCCTATAAACATAAGTTTGCTGCACTTTAAGGCCAAAAACTTGTCCTGCTGCGTTATTTACTAATTTTATTTGCCCATTCTCATCAACACTAAGTTCAGGCCCTAATAGCTCTTGAGGTATAAACGCTTTGCTCGGCTGTGATTCACTTTGCCCTTGGCTGGTATTTAGCCATGGCCCGAGGAGCAAGAACTGACTTTTCTTGACTGTTGGTTCCATGGTGTCGTCACAGAGTTGATCATTATTTTCATCTACACATTGCTCAATCGAACCAAAGTAGAGCTGCGGTGTATCAGGTATTTCCTGGTGAGTTAAGTAAGCCAACTGCTCATAAACTTTAGTACCGTAATGTAAATGAAACGCGTACATAGCCCCTTGGCCGCTGCTATTTACACATTGTTGAGCAGTGCTAGCAGCAGCGGGGGTATAGCTGGTGAAATACGCAATCCCGCCTACCACCGTTGCCGCAGCCAAAGACTTCTCACCTAAACCAGGTAAGTTATAATACCAGCCTTTAAAACTGCCCAGTTCCATCTCAAGTTGATTAAACGCATCAACATCATTGAGCTTAGTCGAAAAAGGATCAGAGCTGATATCCATTAAATCATCAACTTTGATAGGATCAGGTAAACCATTGATAAATTTACCCGTTACAGTATTTATATCTCGGATCATATAAAGTTGGTCTTGGGTGCTTGTAGCTGTTGCTGCAGCACGGTCACCACTGCCTATTAATATTGCATCGAAGGGCGTACTTTCACGTACGTTAAGCATTTTTCCATTATAAAACACACTGCTAAGTCGGCTAAATGAGGTTCTGGCAATCATAGCTTGAGTTAAAAAGCGTCGATCTTGGTTCACTCCATTGCCACCCAACTCCGCTAGTTTAAAATGTGTCCAAAAAGACGCTTCAGGCATATCTACACGCCACACATTCCCTCCGGTATCGGCAACATAAAGGCGGTCAATATAACCGTCGTAGTTTGCATCAAAAATAGCCACATCGCCGGCAATGCTATCAACACCTTTAAAGCCATTCTCAGGTGTTAATGACCACACTTTTTCACCCGTGCTCGCATCAACAATATAGATCCCTCGCCCTTGGCTATCTGAGTTTGAATATTCTTTATCTTTATTTGTGTCGTAACCGGCTGCAAAAATCAGTACTGGTTTATTTTCAAATCCGGCTAACTTAATATAAGTTACAATCGGCTTTGACCATGTTTGGCCTAATTCTTTAAAAGTAGCACTACCGCCTTGGATCGGGTTACTCCAAAGTAGTTTAGGTGAATTAGGTTTGGAGATATCAAGTCCATAATAATTTCGCCCACCTCGACGCAGTCCAAAGAATGCCCAGACTCTGTCTCCCTCATTAATAATGCCATTACTGTTTTTGTCATCAATAAATAAGCTAATAGGGCCATCAACGCCATAAATTTTGCTGTTCGCTTGATTCTCTCTCAGAGGCTTAAGAATGTGATAGAGGCTACGAGGAATGAATGCCCAACTTTCTGATAGAGTACCGTCTTTATCTTGAAACATATGCAAAAAGCCGGCATTTGTACCAATCAGGATCCTTACATCACCATTGCCATAATCAACAGCGACTGGTTTTGAATGGAGAGGATCACCAAAAATATTAGCGCGAGTTTCAACTCGGTCATTGTTATTGTTTTCATCATCAATATCAATGCCCCTCGCCCAGTTAATTGTCGCCTCAACTTGCGCTGGTGATTCATTAAATAGCTCATCAAGATCATCTAATTGACCTTGTAATGTGGAATATGTAAAAGGCAGTAAACCTGCAGGAGAATCTGTGTAAATAGCTCTTGGTATAAATTGTGACAACCAATAATTGACTCCCCCAGCTTGTAGCTGAGCACCATCATTGGGTTGTGACGTTGGCAGCCAAAAAGTGCGGCTAGCTTGGCTTATTTTCCCCTCGGCATCCAAAGCACTCTTCCCTGTGGCATCGATAATTTGTGCGCCAGACACTTGCAGCTTCTTAAGATTACCTTGCCAACGAGGCCCAAGATCGGGTTTAAACATGGTTAAATAAATACTATCTAGATGGCGAGTTCTATCCGCGCTATTTGCGACAAGCGCAGGAGAAGTAAAACTAGCATCCACGTTGCGAACTGTTTTCATAGTCGCTACTAAAGCACCGTTTAGATCATCAATAGATTCCGCTAAAAAATATTGCCCACCTCCTTGTCTTGCAGTTTCAATTAATACTTGCTGCGCATAAACTGGCATACCAAACCCAAACCCTACAATATGTACATTGACTGTATCTATCGCGGTTGTTTCTGGATACGCATCGTAATTATCAATTCCTTGACCATGTAGAAGTTTAGCCACTGTCGGTAAGTAGGTATTGTTAAATTTTACAGCAGAATAACCATACATGGTTTGGTGCAGCTGTTTGATATCATTTTCACGGCTATTTTCTAATAACGGAAGGCTTTCTGTCAGTGACATTCCATCAGTGATCAAGACAACATTAACCCGACTTTCGCAGCGTATTGCTGAATCGCTCAGTAATTTAAAAGGCGAAATATATTGCCCTTGCTTTTGAATTCGAATATCGATTAGATTTAACAAATTTAGATGATCATACCCTACTTGTTGGCCATGCAAGTAAAGCAAGGCTTCATGTAGCATTTCTGTAGCCGGACTTAGGTTAACTAAGGACAGTAATCCCCAATCATCGATAGTAGCGATAATGTCACTATGATCCGAGCCAAACCCATGAGCGACATAACCGCCTGTAGAGCCTAATAGCCCCCCTAAATTAAGTATGTTACTTAAATCTAAATTTAGCGGTCCGTTGGATTTTATGAGTGCAAAATCAACATCTGGATTTTCACTGATCAGCTTCTTCATCGCTTTTTTTGCCGCGGAGAGTCGTGTCTCAGGGCATAACTTAATTAAACCTAAGAGCCCTTTACATTGCTTATTACTATTAATAGATAAAGCCATACTGAGTGAGTTATCAAACACTAATAACACCCGTGGTTTATCATTACTCTCTAACTGATAAAGTTCGATATCATCGGCAATACAAAATTGACTGATAAAAAACAGTAAAGTGCCTAATAGAAGCCTTGTAACTCCATGAGTGAACTGAGACATAGCGACCACCCCCTATCCATGTGAGAATCTGTTAGATATAAAAACCCATACAGAAGACGGCCTAATATTCTTAATGAGTACTACTTTAGTACAGCATAAATTCTAGCTTTAACAAGATAAATAGTGACTGCATTGTATAAAAAACAATCAAACCCATACTTTTTAACTACATCTAATTGATTGGATTAAAGTATTAGGGCGGCACCTGAAGCAATGTTTTTATATTAAAATTTTTACTAATAAAGTAGTAATAGATATGATCTGTGCCATCCATTGAGCAAAAGTAACACGAAGGGCACAGCTTTTTATAGAGAAGCTGCGCTCTATAACGAGGGTATGTTGGCCTTTCAGGGTTAAAACTTGGCCATCTAGGGGTGATTTAATCGCAGTTTGAGGTTTGTAACCTAGTGGACTAGGTTAAAAGACCGAGTAAAACCACCGCAGCATGCTTTCGCTCCTTACCTACATCCATGCAGGTAAGAGTCAAACGTTTCTAGACGGATCAGCTAACCATCATTTTCGATTATCATTCACTTCACGCTTATAAATAAACGTTTGTTGGGTTTTAAAACCAAAGCCAATTGGTACGGCATCACTAACAAGTTTAATTTTGCCATCCTTGTCAAACGCAATACCTGGCCCAAGGATCTCTTTTGGTACAAATGGGTTTTTCGCGCTCAACTCTTTTTCCGTTTCTTTAGTTTTCTTAATACCGGGCCCGAGTAATAAAAACTGGCTTTGCTCATCACATTCATCCTCATCACAGGCTTCGGTACTGCCAAAATAAAGTTGTGGTGTATCCGGCACATCATTGCTCGTCACATAGCGTAATTGATTATACACTTTGCTGCCGTAATGTAGATGAAACGCATATAACCCACCACTTCCGCCACTTAAAGAGCATTGATTAATCGTGGCATCTTCTGAAGCAGGTGTAAAACTAGTATAGTATGCAACCCCACCCACTACAGTTGCAGCTGCGAGTGATTTCTCTCCACTACCGGGTAGATCATAATACCAACCATTGGCTTTACTCAGCGTCACCTCAGCTTTGGTAAACTCATCTATATCATCAAGTGCATTTGCAAAAGGATCATTATTAACATTCATTAAATCACTTGCTGTAATTGCCGCTGGTATGTCAGTGCCTTGAAATGACTTAGTCACAGTATTGATATCACGGATCATATAAAGTTGATCTTGTACGCCCGTCAATGTTGGTTTTGGCCTGTTACCACTTCCTATTAATACCGCATCAAAAGGAGTGTCTTGACGAGTTATCGTTGTTTGGTTATTGGCTGTAGTACTGGTTACTTTACTAAACATTGTACGTGCTACTATAGGCTTATAAAAAAAGCGTCTATCTTGGCTAGCTAAAGTGCCACCCAACTTTGCTAATTCAAAGTGAGTCCAGGGATTTTTACCATCTGTAGGGCTTGAACCAGGCATGTCTATTCGCCACACACTGCCTGCAGTATCTGTCGCGTATAAGCGGTCTATATAACCATCATAATCTGAATCAAGTATCGAAACAGTTGCCGCAATACTGTGTTTTCCTTTAAAACCTGTGTTAGGTGTTAATTCCCACACCAATTCACCATTTGACGCATTTACAATGTATAAACCGCGTCCTTTACTATCATTACTAAGCGAAACATTGTCTTTATTGGTGTCAAAGCCAGCACCAAAAATCAGCACAGGATCTTCTCTTCCCTTAATGTATGACACTGTAGGAGCAGACCAAGTTTGCGCTAACTCTTTATAAACTCCGCTACCACCTTGTATTGTCCACATTAATTTCGGCGCATCAGGGTTAGTAATATCTAAAGCGTAATACTGATTACCACCACGGCGCATACCAAAGAATGCCCATACTCGATCACCCGCTTCAACAATCCCATCTCGGTCTGCATCATCAAAAAACACCGTTATTGGGCCATCAACACCATACACTTTGCTATCAGCCTGGTTTTCACGCAAAGGTGTTAAAATTTTATATAAGCTGCTTGGAATAAATGACCAAGTTTCACTGACAGCATCACCTTTATCTCGAAACATATGCAAAAATCCAGCATTAGTGCCAATTAAGATGCGTACGTCATCATTCCCATAATCAACAGTGACTGGTTTTGAGTGTAATGGGTCACCGAATATGTCTGTACGTTGATCACGACGAGAACCATTGCCGTTTTCATCATCTACATCAACCCCTCTGGCCCAGTCAATTGTTGAACCGACACTGTCTTTATCAGTGCCGAAGCTAGTAGCTAGATTAGTAAGACTCCCTAATGCAGTCTGCAAAATTGAGCTTTTAAATTCAATCAATCCCCCTTTAGGGGAATCCGTGTAAACTGTTCGTTCAGCTAAATGGGTAAGGTGTAAATTAACCCCCCCATTTTCCACCGAGTTACCATCTGCAGCTGTGTTGGCGGGTAACCAAAAGGTATGTGCTGTTGATTTAATCAACCCATCATCGTTGAGTGCAGGATTACTTTTTGCGTCAACAATCTCTGTACCAGACACTTTTAATTTTTTTAAATTTCCTCGCCAACGAGCACCCGTTTCAGGATAGAACATGGCATAGTAAATTGATTCACGACTACGTGTTTGATCGACATTATTGCTCGCTATAGAAGGTGAGGTAAACGTATCATTCACTTCCCGAATATTTGTGATGAACTTTTTAAATGCAGCGGATAACTGCTCTGCGGTATCAGCATGTTGATATTGACCACCACCAAGTTTAGCCGCTTCTTCTAGCAGCCCTTTACCAGCACTACTCATCCCTGAACCAAAGCCGATTGTATAAACACGACCGGTTTCATGGATATCAGGAGTTTGCGGGTATAAATCCACAACAACTTCTTCGATATCTGCTTTCTTGTTGGCTTCTACACCATGAATTACTTTAGCGAGTTTATGAAGATAATTACTATATAGATAATCGCCACTTGAAAGTGAACGACCAAAATATTTTTTGTATGCAGCACTTATATCATTATCACTGTCGTTATCATTGCCTGGAGATGGGTCACCATCAGTCATATAAATTATATTAACTGAGTTATCACACCGCTTAGCTTCGGCGACACTATCAGCAAAAGGGGAAATATAAGTGTAACTATATACATTTTCCCATTCCCGACAACGGCCCCATCGCCACCGTCGGCACTCTTCACGAATAAAAATTTTATTTTCAACATTTGTATCTCTACTACTCTCGCTGACATTTAGCGCATAGTGCAAGCTTTGTCCTGTTATATATAAATAAGCTTCCCAAAGTGTTTCAGCTAAAGGGGTTCCACCGTCAGCAGGAAGATTATTTATAGATGTTTTTATAGCGGCATGAGAGCTACCGATCCCATTTAATATATAACCGCCATCAGTGCTGTTATAACGCATTAGACCAAAGTCAATATCATCATTTTCATCAATTAGCTGACCCATTGCATCTTTCGCCACCCCTAGACGACTATCACTACACAGCTCATAGAGGCCATTTCTAAATCCGCAATCACGTCCATTACTCGTTGAAAAAGCCATACTCCCGGAAGTATCAAAAATAATTAACACCCGCGGCCTTTCATCTATCTCTACATTATGATTTACATAAAGTTCGATATCTTCAGCATCACTGCGCATACTCAAAAACGCGGTACTACCGAGCAAGATACTTATAACTAAATTTTTAAATTTCATCGTCTTTACTCGCTTACCCGCCCGTATTCAGGCTTGCCATTTCTTGGGCTATGCCTGACGTTACGGTAATGGTATGTTTGCTTTTTGAGCCGTACGTTATAGTACTGTTCACTTGCACCATGTTACATGAAATACCCGCCGTAAAATTAAATTTTCGAGGACAAGGCAAATCTAACGCGCCACTATTTAAGTTACTCATCGTACTCGTTGTTTCGCCAATTTTATTTAACGCTATGGTGCCATTTGGTATTTGAGCTTGAGTGTACAAAAAATGGCTTGTGCCACCTTTAGTAGCTTCATCTGCAATCACTTGTTGCACATTGCCCATTAATAAGTTTTCAGCTTCTTCTCGCTCAAATGCTGCATTGGTAATTTTCATATCCACACTACTGCTACTCATGAGTGTCACCGCTATTCCTGTCACGGCAACAACCATGATCAGCGCAACGACCAATACAATGCCTTGCTGTTTTGAGACCCGTTTTAAATGCGCCATAAGTTTGCCCCTACATTATTTAAGCGGATAGTGGTGGTAAATAAAGCCCGACGGAACCGATCATCAAACTTAAGGATCCGTTGCTCAGCATCTTCGCCTAGCGTATATGTTTGGTTTAGCTGATTTAAATCAGCATCTTCTTGTAATGCCCGCACTAAAATGAACACTTGTACGGTTAATATTCCCCGACGGTTTTCCCAATCTGTTGCTGTCATATTGCTAACACTTCGATAGGTATCCACTCGGCTGTCATTATTAGTATCTAGGCCAAATAAAAACCGCATATTTTCGACCCCTTCCATAATCGTTTCAGCGATCATGTTACCATTTGCTGTTAGTCGACGGCGCATCAGTACCGGCACGCTAATGTTTCGCTCGTTAAATTGATAAGTTCTCTCGTCAATATAATAAACATGATGGCGATAACGCCACACTGTAGCATTGCCGCTGATTGAAGCGGCTGTAAATGGACCTTTACGAAATTCAGCTTGTTCTTGTTCAGCTATAAAATAGTAATTATTTGAATTACTATCTGCAGGGTCAATTTGCAACCCCTCTAGAAATTTTACCTGTAGAATATCCGTATTATCTTGTGCATTGGGAATGCAATTAAGCTGGGCGCCTCCTGTAGATTCAACAGCATAGACGGAACGAAAATTACTGTTTGCGTTAAAAACTGGAAAGCTGCCATTATTAAGACCCGCAGAACAATCTGCTGCAGGATTTGCTAAAGTATCCGTGTTTTGTTGTGAAAATGAATCTTCGTAAAACGTGCCCCAAAAACCTATTTGCTCAATATCACGCTGCATTATATTCAGTGCTAAACGGCCCGTTTCTTGTAACTCGCCAATCGTCATGGTATCTCTGGTCGTGACTTTCATACTGATATAAGTGAACATTACCCCGCCAAGCACTAAACCACCGATAAACAATGCCACCATCATTTCAACTAAAGTGAAACCTTGCTGCTTCATATTAGCTCCTTAAGTAAATATAACTTTTCAATACCATTACACGGCGAGTGTTACTTTCTTCACCACAGGTTATTGTTTTTGTCTCAGCATTAGCGGTTATCTCCTGACGCCCTTGCCAACTAACCACCACTTGAATATTAAACGCTTTACCATCACCGCCTGGAGCAACGGTATTTTCAATACACACAGTTGCATCATCGAGCGCGCCGGTATTTTCACGAGCTTGAATAGCTCGGATCCATTGCTGGCGATCAAGTGCGGCAATTTGCGCTGAACTACATGAACCGGTATAACAGGTACGTGACTGTTCAAGTGCCGTGTCACTGTTAAATGTGCCATTGTATTGAGTGATCACTCCTACTCTGTCATTCGCACGCATTCGCTGGATCATATCGTTACCCAGCGCCACAGCAGCAGCGCGCTGCATAGAATCAAAGCTGGCCTGTTTTGCTTTTGCTTGTAATGCTACTGCACCGAGTAAGCCAAAGCTTAGGATCACAAACGCGATTAATACCTCAACTAAGGTAAAGCCTCGTTGTGATGGTGGATTGATAACTCTCATCGCACATCCTATATAAAACTATCTGACTATAAGCATATGCGAACACTGTGTATATACAACAATGCTAAGGATGAACGGTTATATTTGTTGATGAATGGTTAACTAGCTTTAGAGGTGATCTTTCACGGTTTTATAAGCTCGTCGGCTTACCGGTAATAAGCAGCTACAGTCGCTTAGTGCAACCACATGGCTGCCATCACCCGCTTTTTTTAACGCAACTAAGCGCGATTTATTAATTAATATTTTACGATGGATGCGTAATAACTGGGTGGGATAGTCTTGCTCAAGTTGTTTTAAGCTTTGATCAAGCAGTGCTTCGCCGTTAGTAAATATCAAACGCGTGTATTTATCTTCCGCCATGACATAACATACCTCTGCTAACGCCACACTTCTGGTCACGCCTGCAAGTTGATAACTGATCATAGCAGGTCGTTGCTTGTGCACATGCGCTCTCGTTAAACGCCCTAGTTGCTCTATGGTGTTTGCCAAATTTTGCTCTGTCACCGGTTTTACTAAATAACCCGCTGCACTGAGTTGCAATGCATCTAAGGCATGCTCTGGGTGAGCGGTGACGAATATAATAGCGGGTGGTACAGGCAACTTATTCAATTGTGTTGCAACTTCTAAACCGCTCATAGCAGGCATATCAACATCTAAAAATACAATATCTGGGGCCTGCAACTTCACTTGTTGTAAAGCCTCATTGCCATTACTTGCTTGTGCTGCATGGTTATAGTCTGGGTAATCAGCGAGTAATCGCTGTAGGCGAGCGCGCGCTAATGGTTCATCATCTACTATGAGAACTTTCATGCATGCTCCTTGGCATTATTAAGAGCCAAAGGCAGTACTAACTTGACCCGAAACACATTCCCACGGGTTGTTACTGTTAGCTTTGCACGACCTTGATAATAAAGATCTAACCGCTGGCGAATATTATCCAGTGCCATGCCATTACCTGGGCGTTTTTGTTGCTGTGTCGAGATTGGGTTCTCTACTAAAATAACTAACGAGTGTTTACTAATATGTAACTCGACGTAAATTATAGCGCCAGTCAATGCAGGCTCAACCCCGTGACAAACGGCATTCTCTAGCAATGGTTGTAATGTTAAACATGGGATAGTGATAGCTGGCAACTGCTCAGGTAGTTGCCAATTAACCTGTAAACGCTCAGCAAAGCGCCAGCTTTCTAACTTTATATATTGCTGAGTGAGTGTGATTTCATCTGCTAATGCGGTTTCTTTACCAACCCGCATGGCTGCTTGCGATAATGCTGCAAGCGCTAAAATCGCTTGCTCTGCCGCTTGCGGATCATAATGGGTAAGCTCGGCGGCGGTATTAAGGCTATTGTATAAAAAATGTGGCCGAATACGCGCTTGTAAGGCATCCAGCTCTGCGCGAGCTAAGGCGTTAGTTTGTTGTTCTTTTTCAAAATGAATCGTTAAAAATTGAATGAATAATGCAGTGACTAAAAACACCACTAATAGGTTTCTTAAAATAAACGCATAGCTGTTTTGTTGGGCAATAAAATCACTTGCAAACTCAACTAACAAACCACTAAAAATAGCCGTAGTAAGGAGTAATGAGAGCATTAAAGCGCTCAATTGCAGAGCTTGGCTCATCTGTTCGAGTTGTTTTCGCAGTAAATAAAGCCAGGTTAGGCTAGATAAAAAAGTAAGATGTAAAAACAAGCTGATCGTGCCAAGGAGAAGCCACGTATCGCCTGCAGTGGTAGGTGCAAATGCAAGTACGGTAGCAATAACTTGCGCAACCACTAAAGTAGCAAGTACACCGCGCTCTTTAAACAGAGCAGCAAAAAGCAAAGTATTGGTTTGCACCGACTTGCTCATTGCGCTCTCCTTCAATTACCCAGTAAGTACGCTAAGGTTAGCGTAGCTCAACAGGTACGGCAAATACGATATTTTCTTCTTCGCCAGGGTTTTCAATTACCTGCTTACCGCCAAGTTCCTTAAGACGATTGATCACTTGTTGTACTAACACTTCTGGTGCCGATGCACCCGCCGTAACACCAACCGCTTTGGCATTAGTAAACCAGTTATCTTCTACATTGCTGGCATCATCAATTAAATAAGCCACAGTGCCCATTTTATCTGCCAGTTCACGTAAACGATTAGAGTTAGAGCTATTTTTAGCACCAACTACCAATAACACATCTACTTTATCAGCTAAATCACGTACTGCATCTTGACGATTTTGGGTCGCGTAGCAAATATCATCTTTGCGCGGGCCATCTATTGATGGAAACTTCACTCTAAGCGCATCAATTACATCAGCGGTATCATCAACCGACAAGGTAGTTTGACTGCAATAAAATAAGTTATTAGGGTTTTTCACGTTTAGTTTGGCAACATCTTCAGGGGTTTCTACTAAATAGATACCACCTTTAGCGTTATCGTATTGCCCCATGGTGCCTTCAACTTCAGGGTGACCATGATGACCAATTAAAATACACTCGATACCTTTACGACTCGCGCGAGTCACTTCCATATGCACTTTAGTTACTAACGGGCAGGTTGCATCAAAGACTTTTAAATCTCTACGTTTAGCTTCGCTGCGCACCGCTTGTGACACGCCATGGGCACTGAAGATCACAATGCTATCATCTGGCACTTGGTCTAGCTCTTCAACAAACACCGCACCACGATTTTTTAAACCATCAACCACGTAGCGGTTATGCACGACTTCATGGCGCACATAAATCGGCTTTTCGAAGATATCTAATGCACGTTCAACAATGCTGATCGCACGGTCGACGCCCGCACAAAATCCACGTGGATTTGCTAGTAAAATATCCATTAGCCATTCACCTCTAAAATATCAACTTCAAAGGTTAAGCGTTGCCCTGCCAGCGGGTGATTAAAATCAATTGTCACAGATTCCCCTTGTACTTCACGCACAACACCCGGTAATTCGGTGCCATCTGGTTGCGTAAACGCAATAATAGAACCAATTTTTGCCGGCGTTTCTGGGCCAAACTTACTACGCTCAACATAATAAATATTATCCGGATTTGGTTGCCCAAACGCATCTTCAGGCTCAAGTTCAAATGACTTGCTGTCACCTGCTGCTAAGCCAAATAAGCATTTTTCAAAGTTTGCCGTTAAACTGCCATCACCCATAGTTAATTTGGCTGGCTTATTATGCACTTTGGTTGAATCTGCCGCAGAGCCATCCGATAGCTTAATTGAGAAATGAAAAATAACTTCTGACTTTTCACCAATAACGAGTTGGCTCATGCTTTTTGTTCCTTAGGACTTTCGCCTGTAAAGGCATCAAATAATAATAACGCGGCACCAATACAAATTGCACTGTCGGCAATATTAAATGCAGGGAAATTCCAGTTTTGATAGTAAAAATGCAAAAAGTCAACCACATAACCATATGCCATACGGTCATATAAGTTACCTAACGCACCAGCAAGTACTAACGAATATGCGCCACAAAGCACTTTGTTGGTAGCTGGTAAGCGTTTTAACCACCAGATCAACAATACGCTGATTGATATTGCGATAATACTTAAAAACCAACGCTGCCAACCACCCGCTTCACTTAAAAAACTAAAAGCGGCTCCGTAGTTGTGTACGTAAGTAAGATTAAAAAACGGCAAAATATCAATTGAATCACGTAAATTCATGGTCTTAACAACCAGTGTTTTTGTAGCAAAGTCTACTACTAAAAGTAGTAGACTTAACCATAGCCACACTAAACCACTTTTTTGGGCTAGTTTACTCACTTAATACTCCTATGCGAACTGACGTGTCTCGCCTTCGCCATCAACATTGCTTACACAGCGGCCACAAATTTCTGGATGCGCAGGATTTGCACCTACATCATCACAGTAATGCCAACAACGTTCACATTTTTCTGCGTCGGTTGCTGATACTGCGATATACAAGCCATCAACCTCAGTTGTTTTTGTGCCTTCTGGCTGTGTATCAACCGCTGTAACAGTGACTTTAGAAGTTAACAATACAAAGCGTAATTCATCCCCCAATGCAGCTAATTTTGCAGCAAGCTCTGCATTTGCGTAAAGGTCTACATTGGCTTGCAATGTTGCACCAATCACATCTTCTTTACGTGCGCCTTCAAGCACACGGTTTACTTCATCACGCACAGTAAGAATCGTTAACCAATCATCATTACTAAACTGGCCTTCACCCACCGCTTTTAAGCCGTCATACCAAACCGAGGTAAATACATATTGGTCACGCTCACCAGGTAGTGCTTGCCAAATTTCTTGTGCTGTAAAGCTCATGATTGGTGCCATCCAACGCGTCATCGCTTCGGCAATATGATATAGCGCTGTTTGACATGAACGACGGGCATGACTATCACTTTTCGCTGTGTATTGGCGATCTTTAATAACGTCTAAGTAGAATGAACCTAACTCACCAGTACAGAAATTCATTAGCTTTTGCGTTACTTGCAGCATTTGATAGCTGTCATAAGCCGCTAAAATTTCATCTTGTAATTGCGCAGCACGACCAACAATCCAACGATCCAATTCAACCATGTCATCAATAGCGACTTGGTCAGTTTTCGGCTCAAAACCACTTAAGTTCGCTAGCAAGTAACGGCTGGTGTTACGAATACGACGGTAGCGATCCGCAGAACGATTGAAAATTTCATCTGATACGGTCATTTCGGCAGTGTAATCAGTTGAAGCAACCCACAAACGTAAGATATCTGCACCGAGTTTATTCATCACATTTTGTGGCGAAATAACGTTACCTAATGATTTTGACATCTTACGGCCGTTTTCATCCACAGTGAAACCATGGGTCAACACTTGACGATAAGGCGCATGACCATTAATCGCCACAGAGGTCATCATTGATGACATAAACCAACCGCGGTGTTGATCTGAGCCTTCAAGGTATAAATCAGCCGGACCAACTAAATCTTCGCGAGCATCAACCACACAGGCATGCGTTACACCCGAATCAAACCATACATCAAGGGTATCTTGTACTTTCATGTATTGCTGTGCGTCAGCTTCACCAAGTAAAGTCGCAGGTTCTAGGTCATACCATGCTTGAATACCTGATTTCTCAACTAATTGTGCTGCTTGCTCAATCAATGCTTGGGTATTTGGATGAAGCGCACCGGTGTCTTTATCAACAAATAAAGCAATTGGCACACCCCAAGTACGTTGGCGCGAAATACACCAATCCGGGCGACCTTCAACCATGTTTGCAATGCGGCTTTCACCCCATTCTGGTAACCACTGGGTGTTTTTAATCTCTTGTAATGAATCTTGACGCAAATTAGCTTGATCCATACTGATGAACCACTGCGGCGTTGCACGGAAAATAATTGGCGTTTTATGACGCCAGCAATGCGGGTAACTGTGCGTTAATGCATGGTGATGCATAAGCGCATTACGCTCAGTCAGCACATCAACTACACTGGCATTAGCTTTAAATACATGTTGACCTGCAAAAAGCTCAGTGTCAGGTAAATAAACACCATTTGCGCCAACTGGGTTAGCCACTTCTAAACCATATTGTAACCCAGCCACGAAATCTTCTTGGCCGTGTCCTGGTGCCGTATGCACGATGCCGGTACCTGAGTCAGTCGTTACATGCTCAGCCACAATCACTGGTACGTTAAAGTCATAAAACGGGTGGGCGACTTGTAAATTCTCAAGTGCTGAACCTGTTACATAACCTAATACGTGATAATGATTAAAACCATAACGATCCATCGCATCTTTAACCAGCTCTGAACCTAAAATCAAACGCTTTTGCGCACCTTCATCATCAACTTGTACTAAGGCGTATTCTAAATCAGCATGCACGGCAACTGCGCGGTTAGCTGGCAGTGTCCACGGCGTAGTGGTCCAGATCACAGTGCTTACTGTGCCTTTACCTTCATGATCCGCTTTTAAATCAAACGCGTTTACAACAGCCGCTTGATCAACAAACTGAAAACGTACATCAATCGCTGGCGATTGTTTATCTTGGTATTCAACTTCGGCTTCTGCCAATGCTGAGCCACAATCTGTACACCAATGCACAGGTTTTGCGCCTTTGTGTAAATGGCCTTTTTCGATGATGCGACCAAGTACACGAATTGCATTGGCTTCAAAATCAAAGTTCATGGTTAGATAAGGCTTATCCCAATCAGCAAAAACACCTAAGCGTTTAAAATCTACTTTTTGACCTTCAACTTGCTTTTTAGCATAGGCACGGCATTTTTCACGGAATTCTGCGGCCGTGACTTTTACGCCTGGCTTGCCCACTTTTTTCTCTACCATTAATTCAATTGGTAGACCATGGCAATCCCAGCCCGGCACATACGGTGCATCAAAATCAGCCAAGGTTTTTGATTTAACGATAATGTCTTTTAGAATCTTATTTACTGAATGGCCTAAATGGATATCGCCATTTGCATACGGAGGGCCGTCATGCAAAATAAAGGTTTTTTTACCTTTTTTAGCGTTGCGAATTTGACCATATAGGTCGTCTTCATACCATGTTTTAAGCATTTTTGGCTCACGTTGTGCCAAATTGCCGCGCATTGGAAACGTCGTTTCCGGTAAATTCAAAGTATGCTTGTAGTCGCTCATTAATCCTAGTTTCCGTATCGGCTACCTAATTTAAACCAAAACACTGTTTTGCGGCAGCAACGTCAGTTGCTATTTGTGCCGTCAATTGTGTTAATGTCTCGAATTTTTTCTCATCGCGAAGTTTTTTAATTAACTCCACGTGCATAAACTGTCCATAAATATCTTGCGCAAAGTCGAACAAATGAACTTCTAATAATGCGCGTGTTCCATTAAATGTGGGTTTGTTGCCAATATTTGCAACCCCATACACTGTTTTATCGTTTAACGTCACTTGCACAGCAAACACCCCATTTACAGGGCAGACTTGCCGTTTTAATGCGATATTCGCGGTGCGAAAGCCTAATTCTCGGCCACGCTTCCAGCCATGGATCACTCGTCCTGATATTGCATAATCATGACCGAGCATCGCTTTGGCTTGCACTAATTGACCGTCCGCGAGTGCTTGGCGGATCAAAGTGCTACTTACTCTAGCATTTAATTGCCGAAAACTCGCGGTGCTTTTTACATCCATCTGCGCCGCTTGGCCCATCTTAGTGAGTAAATTAAAATCCCCCTGACGCCTTTTGCCAAAGCGAAAATCATCACCCACTGTTAATGCTTTAACGCCAAGCTTATTGACCAGTATTTCTGTTACAAATTGCTCAGCTTGCATGTTGGCAAATTGTTGATTAAAACTAATGCAAATAACGCGTTCTACGCCCAATTTAGCTAACAAACGTAGCTTGTCACGTAATCGCGTTAGTCGAGCTGGCGCATTGTCTTTAGCAAAAAATTCCTGCGGCTGCGGCTCAAATAACATGACCGTGCTGGGTAAGTTATATTTTTTAGCGTCATTGAGTAACCCATTGAGTACTTCAGCATGACCTAAATGCACGCCATCAAAATTACCAATGGTCAACACACAGCCATAATGCTGCGTGCGAATATTGTGAATACCTCTAATTAACTCCATGCCACCTAATGCCTTAATGCGCGTTATGTACCGAGTAAAATTTCACTTGGGTTACAGAACCATCGATTATACCCAAACCACCTCAAGATGCGAGTTTCAGTTAGTTTTTTTAGTCCAATTATGTAGTAACAACGTTTTTTATGGTATTTAGTCGCACACCGAGTAAAAACAACGCTAAAAAGTACACAACGCCTGCCAGTGCAAGTAAACCTGAAAGTAAAAAAACTTGCTCACTAAAATGCCATTGACGCCATAAAAACTGCGTTGCGGAATACCACACTACGGCTCCCATGAGTAAGGAGGCTGCAACACATTTGCAGGTAAACAGTAAGCTAAAACGCGAAAATTGATAAACCTGCTCTTTGCTTAATTGACGATACAGCAAATACGCATTACAGCTGGCCGACATTGAAGTGGCGAGGGCTAAGCCTAAATAACCAATAAACGGCGCCAGCATAATGTTAAACACCATATTAAGTACCAAGGTAATAATACCAATACGCACCGGTGTTTTGGTATCTTGGCGAGCATAAAAGCCTGGCGCTAATACTTTGATCAGCATAAAGCTGACTAATCCTACCGAATAGGCCATAACTCCCATACTTACAGCCTGAACATGGTCAATCTCGTCATCTTTAAATGCGCCGTGATCAAATAACACCGAGATAATTAACGGGCTTATGATCATTAAACCAACCATCGCTGGTAAACCTAAAAAGATCACAAAACGCACCCCCCAATCTAAGGTGTGCTGAAAATCGCTGCTTTTTTTGCTGCTGTGCAATTTTGATAATGCTGGCAAAATCACCGTAGCAATACCGATACCAAATAAACCTAAAGGGAACTCGATTAACCGATCAGAGTAATATAACCAAGCAATTGACCCTGTCATCAACAATGACGCGATCATGGTATCTAGAAGTAGATTAATTTGACTAATCGATACCCCAAACAACGCTGGTAACATTAACTTACGGACTTTTTTTACATTTTCGTCCTGCCAAGCCCAGCGCGGACGGCTAAGCATTTTTGCGCGATATAAAAACGGTAATTGAAACAATAACTGCACCACACCACCAACAAATACACCAATGGCAAGTGAATATGCGCCAACCGAGAATTTATCATGTAAGAATATGGCACAGCCAATAATCGAAACATTCAATAACACCGGCGTAAAAGCAGCAACAGCAAAACGGTTATAAACATTCATCACCGCACCACTGAGCGCGACCAGACTGACAAAGAATAAATAAGGGAAAGTGAGCTTAAGTAAGCTGCTGGCTAATACAAACTTTTCACCGTCTGGCCCCCCTTGCCACCACTCAATAAACCAGCCGGTACCAAACAACGCAGCAATAACGGGCGATGCAATAACACCAATGAGCGTTACAACAAGTAAGATAGTCCCTAATGTACCGGCTGCCTGAGCAACAAACAGCCTAACTTTGTCGTCGCCTTGCTGCTGTTTAATTTCAGACAACACCGGCACAAATGCCTGCGCAAACGCACCTTCGGCAAATAAGCGACGTAAAAAATTGGGAATTCGGTTAGCGAATAAAAAAACATCGGCAGCAGCACCTGCGCCGAGTAAATTCGCAACAACGGCATCTCGCACTAAGCCTAAAATACGCGATATCATTGTCATACAACTTACAATCATACCGGAACGAAATAATCCTTTAGCCACTTTAAACCTGCTTTAAAACCAACAATAAAGCCGATTATGCCACAGTCTTTTTTATAAATCGCTCTAAAGCACTAGGCTGAACTCACCGCCTTTGTTACAATAGCGTTATTAACTGCTAGAGCGGCAAATTGATGTTCGTTACATAGGAGCAGTTTTTCTTGGTATGTCAAATTTTTATTGACATTCATGATTAAAAAAGGCATATTCCACGGCCTTTAAATTAAGCTTATTTTAAGATTGTTAGGAGCAAACCTTGGCTAACATCAAGTCTGCAAAAAAACGCGCTATCACTAGCGAAAAAAACCGTCAGCATAACGCAAGCCGTCGTTCAATGATGCGTACATACTTCAAAAAAGTAGTTGTTGCTATTGAAGCGGGCGACAAGGAAGCTGCACAGCAAGCTTTCGCAGTTGCTACACCTATTTTAGACCGTTATGCAACTAAAGGTCTAATTCACAAAAACAAAGCAGCTCGTCATAAGAGCCGTTTAGCAGCTAAGATCAAAGCGCTATAATTTGTTTTTGCTAGAATATAAAAAACCGGCCTAGGCCGGTTTTTTTATATCTGTTATTAAACCCATTACACCACTTCTAAATCTGGGTAAAACTTTTTCAACATGGCTGCAATCTTCTTCGGTGTAAACGGCTTAACAACAAACCCTTTGGCGCCTTTGTCAATCGCATCTTTAACGTTCTCAACGGTTGAATGAGCCGAAACCATCACCACGTTGGTTTCAGGGTTTATCTCATTGATCTGGGCAATAATCTCTTTACCGTCGCCGTCAGGCAATTCTATATCTAAAAAAATGATATTATAATCGGCCGCCTGACATGCACTTATGCATTGTGCAGCTGTTGATGCTTCTTTAACATTTTCAATGCCTAAGTGCATGAGTGTTTGATTAAGAAAGCTACGCACTGTGCCCACATCATCCACTATTAAAATTGAAAGCTGCGTATTCATGGTTGATCCCCGTAGGTTATGAACTAGGTTTAAGTTATTATGCTTAATAACTTTTCTAATTTAATAATCTCATTATAGAGAGCTCTGCTTAAAAGGCCAGATTTGCTTTATGTCAAACAATATAAAAAAACAATCCTTGTTAGGAAAAACCCCACAACGAAAAAAACCAACGGCATCAACTAACAAGCGCCAAGCCCCCACTCAAACACGCGCTGTAAAAGAGTCAAGCGTTAGTCCTGAATTACCCGTAACCAAAAAAAGTCGCACAGGTCTTATCGCTGCAGTTATCCTTGTCTGCGCTATTTTAATTATCCCCAAACCACAGTTATTAACCTATGAAAAACTAGGGCTAGTCACGCAAAGTGTGTATTGGCCAGGATTATTTGGCTACGGTGCAATGTTATTTGATTCAAATTTACAGCCAAATGCCGATTTAGCACGTAATAGCCTTTATTTATGCCAAAACAATAAGCAACCTGAGACCTGTCAAAAATATCGAATAACCGAACAAGCAGGCTTTTTTTCTGCTTTAAAAAAATTAATTTTGGATTAAAAAAACTAATCTGAAAATATAAAATTACTTGGTTGAAAGGTGCGCAAATTATCACCATAATGGCGCTCCTTTTTTCAACACATGAACAATGATACAACCATGCTAAACGAGCTAGATTGGCTTTTAAATTTTATACTGTTAGCCCTAGGATTAGGGGCGTTTTTTATCAATCAATTAACGATATTGCGTGTAGCGGCGATCAGCGCCTGCGTGCTACTGTTTTTATCATTTAGCTTGGATTTAATGTCATCGAGTGTTATTTCAAACATGAGTTTAGTGTTGATCAACACGTTTTACCTGTTCAAAGTTTATACCTTTGGGCAGTTGAATGTGCCGCAGAATTAATATCTCTCCCTAGATAATTTTATATACCCTACCGCGCTTTACTCGGTGGGGTATTTTTTTGCGCGAATATAACTTGGGCAGCAAAATGAACTAAGTTAAAATCATTGTCGTATTATGCTACTTTGGATTTTACTGTGAGCTCTACTATGCCTTTATCTGACTTTGATTTATTTTTAACGTCTATGGAAGACGTAGTCCGCCTCGATCACGATACCATCAAACCAACCCCTCGTGCCGCGCAGCTCTCGTTAGCACAACAAGAAAAACGCAAATCTGCAGAGCTAGATTTAAACAATGATGAAAACTATCTACGCAGTGAGTTGGTCGAGCTACTCGCGCCAGATGCAGTGTTAAGCTATAAAAATGCGGGAGTTCAAGCAGCTGTATTCAAAAACTTACGGTTAGCTAAATATCAACTTGATGCTACGCTGGACTTACATGGTCGTGCTCTCAAAACTGCACGCCACGCACTTTTTGAATTTATAAGCGATTGCCAAACACGTAATATCCGCGTGGTGCTGATCCGCCATGGTATAGGCTTTAAGAATAAAAAGACCCCAGGAATTTTAAAAAGTTATACCAACAAATGGCTACAGGAAATTGATTGCGTGTTAGCTTTTCATAGTGCATTGAGGCACCATGGAGGAAGTGGCGCAACGTATGTATTGATAAAGAAAAGTGATGAGAAAAAGAGTGAAAACCGGGAACGTCACAGTAAACGCTGACCCGGTGTAAATAATGAGCGCTGCGTAAAGCTTATTATTGTGTTTGCTCTTGTATAACCTCGGCTTGCTCATTCGCACCAGCTTGGTTAAACCATGCGGACACGCCCATTAAAATAATAGAGATCACAATAATACTGAGTTTTACACCACCCTGTTGCTGTTTCATAATAAACCTTATTGTTATTTTTATTATATAGATACCTACCTAGACTAACCAAAATAACATATGTTAACAACATGTAGAATGCAATTATTCTCTAATATTAATAACCTTTTGTTCTATTGATCTTATTCTTTAGATCATCGCCCGCCTGCAAACGCTGTACATTATCAGCTATTTGCTGGGTGACACTGTTAATATCAGATAGCGCTGCGCAATGCGGTGTGATAGTAATTGCTGGGTGGTGCCAAAATGGGTGATCGACAGCTAAAGGCTCATGATCGAATACATCCAATGTTGCTGCGCGAATAACCTGCTTATCTAATGCCCAAAGTAAATCCTCAGCAACAACATGTTGCCCACGCGCTACATTAATAAGTACAGCGTGCGGTGGTAATTGTGCTAATAAGTCACGATTAATAAACCCTTTCGTTTGTGCCGTTAGTGGTAATAAACACACCAGATAATCAGCTTCTGCTAACAAATTCGGTAACTCACTTGCTTGATGAATACAATTTACCTCAGGTATATTTTTAGGGCTTTGCGAAACTGCACTGACGCTAAAATTATTAGCCAGTAAACGTTTAGCACAACTTTGCCCTAACTCACCAAAGCCTAAGATCACCACATGATTATGGCTATAAGCGCGTTTGGGCTGCCATTGTCGCTGTTGTTGCTTAATCACATAGTCTTTAAGCCTGAGTTTATGCGCTAAAATATGGGTAAGCACATATTCAGCCATATCTTCGGCTAAATTTTCATCCACTATGCGTGTCACAACGACATTATCGGGGAGTAAATTTAAATCAATGCTATCAACACCAGCGCCAAATGAAGAAACTGCTTTTAAATTTGGTAGTTGTGCCCACATATCTGCAGGTGCCAGCCAAGCAAGCACAAATTCAACATCCTCTAAGTTATCACAATCAGGCCACTGGGAAATTTTTACATCTGGTAATTTAGCAGCTAACGCAGTAATAATTTTACTGCAATCACGTCCACTAATCGCAACGAGTACGCTCATGTTATGCCTCTAGAGTTATTGATTTGCAAAGAGTATAACCTTTGTTAAAACATTTAATCTAATCGAATTACTGCTCGGCTCTTTAAAAAGTCACACAACTGCAACCTAACTGTCATGGCAAGCTTTTACTCTGGCGATATATTGATCACCATATGCAAACGAGGTAATTATGATCAGTGTTGATAAAGTAATCGCAGCAAATCTACCACAATTAGAAAACTCACCTAAAGTAAAAAGTTTAGTTAAAAAAGGCTTAGGTTATTTGCTTCACGAACAAGAATTTGTTGCATTTGGTGATGCCTATCCGCACTTACAAGGCATTGAGTTTGTTGAGCAAGTGTTAGATGAATTAGATTTTGATACTCGTTACAAGCCAAAGCAGATTGAGAATATTCCTAGCGAAGGTAAGTTAGTTATTGTTGCTAACCACCCTATTGGCTCTTTAGATGCACTGGCATTAATTAAAGTATTATCAAGTGTCCGTAAGGATTTAAAGGTCGTTGCCAATCGCATGTTAATGTCGGTTACGCCAATGCACTCATTATTACTGCCGGTCGATAATTTATCGGGTGCCAGTAAAAAGCAAGAACTCAATAATATCCATCAGCATCTCAAAGAAGCTGGGGCCATTCTCATTTTCCCAGCCGGTGAAGTGTCGCGTTTAAGCCCTACCGGAATTAAAGATTGTAAGTGGAATAGCGGCTTTTTACGGATCGCAAAAAAAGCCAATGCGCCGATTTTACCGATTTTTATTAAAGCCAAAAATAGCCCACTTTTTTATGGCACCTCGATGATTTACAAGCCGTTAGCGAGTTTATTACTGGTTAAAGAAATGTTTAAACAACGACAAAAGTCATTAGAGTTTGAAATTGGCGCATCCATACCTCCAGAATCTTATTTAATTGAAAACCTCAAAGACAAAGAAGTAGTAAATCTGATCCGTAAGCAGCTTTATGCACTTACCTCAAAGAAAACCTTACCGCTTAAAACGCAAGCGCCCATCGCCTCCTCGGAATGCCGGAAGGAGCTAAAAAAAGCCATCGAACAGTGTGAGCTATTAGGTACCACGCAAGACGGCATGCAAATATACCTGTATCAATATCAAGGCAGCTCACCGATTTTCAGAGAGCTTGGCCGATTGCGAGAGATTTCATTTCGTACCGTTGGTGAAGGCAGTGGTAAGCGTCGTGATATTGATAAGTACGATATGGATTATCAGCACTTGGTTTTATGGGATGGCTCACAACTTGAGCTGGTTGGCGCGTACAGACTAGCCTGCGCGCAAGCTATTATTGATAAACACGGCCGCAAAGGTTTATATACTGACAGCTTATTTTCCTACAGTGATGAAATGACCCCCTATTTCAACGCGGGTATCGAGCTTGGTCGCAGCTTTGTGCAACCTAAATATTGGGGGCGTAAAAGCCTTGATTATTTATGGTATGGCATCGGCGCATTTATTCAAAACTACCCACAATATCGCTATTTATACGGTGCGGTGAGTGTTTCAAACGCCCTACCAGAACAAGCAAAAGCATTGCTGGTACATTACTATCAACATTATTACGCTGCTGAGCAAAAGCTCGCTACGCCTAACAATGAGTTTAGGCTCACTGAACAGCAGTTCAAACAATGCCAAAACCTATTTTGTGGTGATGATGTTAAAGAAGACTTTGTTGAGCTCAAACATGTGCTCGCAAACATGGGTGCCCAAGTACCCACTTTATTTAAACAATACACCGAACTATGTGAGCCTGGCGGCGTACAGTTTTTAAGTTTTAGTGTTGATCCTGATTTCAATAATTGTATTGATGGCTTAGTGCTTGTTGATCTTGAAAAAGTAAAAGAAGGCAAAGCAAAAAGATATTTAGGAAAAGAGTGAGCTTAACCCCAACACAGTTAACCTGAGCGCGGGCACGTCACTACTATCTGTATTTTCGGCTTAAATACTTTTTCAAGTAGCCAAGGTTCAAGTTAACTAAGTTAGTTTAGGGCAGTAGGTGGTTTGATTACAAAGCCTTTTTCAATATCGGCTTGCAACCCGACTGACTCGTATAAAGCGTGTGCTGCTGTCAGTTTCTCACCAGATAGCAACATGACTTTACAACAATTTTGTTGCCATGCGGTATTAATTGCGAATTCTAATACTTGGCGGCTTAAGCCTTGTCTACGAAACTTTTGCGCGGTGATCACATGCTCTATGATTGCAAAAGGTCTTGCACCATTGGCGATGCTTTTATTGATAGTCAAAGCACATGTCGAAGCAAGCTCGCCTGCTATATCGGCAACGATCAAAAAAGTTTGCGGATCTTCGATCATCGCCAGCCATGTTTGATTTGCTAGGTTACTTTCTAATTCAGGATCTGCTGGGCGCAGCTCTTTATATAATTTTAGGACTGCCATTAAATCATCTTTCTTAGCCATTCTTATCATTAATTTATTATTCCTTAAATAGACCAAACTAATCACGAAATGGAGTACCTAAAATATACTTTAATGCATAAAAATACCACTGAGAAACTATTTTTCTAGCAAAAAATATGGTTACCTGAATAAGAAGCAAACCACATTAATTCACCTCTCAACTAAAATGAATATTTGCTCTAATAAGCGCGTATAGATCTGCTCTATTTTAAGTAAGTCACTAATTGGCACATGCTCATTTACTTGATGAATAGTATGGTTTCTCACTCCGCACTCAATGACTTGCGTATATTGATTGGCAAAAAAACGCCCATCAGAAGTTCCACCACTGGTGCTTAATAACGGGTAACTCCCGGTTATATCAAAAACCGCTTGCTCTACTTTTGCTAATAAACAATTATGTGTTTGATGACTGGTATAAAATGATTCACAGGGACGCTGCCACTCAATATCTATATATTGCTGTAAGTCAGCTAACGCGAATTGAATGTCATTTTTTATATCACTGCTTTTATAACCATGGCTATAACGAATATTAAATGTCATTTCACACCGTGCTGGCACCATATTATCGACCACATTTGCAATATTAATTCCAGTGATTTGCACACTGGTTTTAGAGCTGTGCTCATCACGTTGCCACGTAATATTAGTCAACCGCTTCACCACATCGGCACTTAAGTGGGCTGCATTGATGGTGTTTTCTGGATAAGCAACATGCCCTGCTTTGCCGTTGATCACTAACCGCGCAGAGAGTGCACCTCGACGGCCATTTTTGATTGTATCACCAATATGCAAATGACTGGTTGGCTCGCCGACAATGCAGCCGTCAAGTTGGATGCCCTGTTGCGCTAAACGCTCTGCAATCAGTAGTGAGCCATATTCGGCTTCGCCTTCCTCATCTGAGGTGATCAGCCAATAAAAAGTACCTTGTTTTTCGGCTACATGGCTAATTAAGGCGCGACTGGCTGATAACATGGCGGCAACGCCTCCTTTCATATCGGCGGCGCCGCGACCATAAATAGCACCATCAATAATTTCCCCTGAAAATGGTTCTGCTCGCCACGGTCCTCCTGAGGCTGGGACTACATCAATGTGGCCTGAAAAAGCATAGTTAGGCCCATCACCAAAGCTAATTTTGGCAATGAGATTAGTCACTTTATTAAAGGTAAATTGTTCACAGTTAAAACCGAGTGTTCTTAACTGGCCACTAAGCCAATCTATTGCGCCTGCTTGCTGTGGCGTAACTGATTTAAATTTGATCAGAGTTTGTAAGTCGTCAACCACAGTATTAATCTGAGTTGCTCGATGAACGATGTGGGCTTGGGCTGCTAAGGTCATAATAAACACACCTATTTATATAGAGTGTATTCATTACAACCTGAATTTATGACCGCTTTATGAAAACACGTATTAGTGTGCACCTTCTTCGATAAATGCTTCTTGGCTGACTTGAGCGATATCTTTGTCATCCTTAGTAAGTTTTGTTTGCTGCCAACGGCCACGAATAAACCATAAATACGACACCACGGCTACGAGCACATTGGTGACAGCAAACGAGTACCAAATCCCTTGATCGCTAAGTGGCGTGTGTTTTGACAAAATATACGCCACCGGAAACTGTACTACGCATTGAGAAAACAACGCCAACAACATCGCATTTAGCATATTGCCCGATGCTCTAAATGCAGCCACTACGCATAACTGCACACCAATGCCACCCCAAGTTAAACACATTACCCGAATAAACTCTGCCCCTTTATTGATCACAGCTTGATCATCGGGGATAAAAAATGCCACTAAGTAAGGTGCAAATAAATACGCAATCGCCCCTATAAAGGACAAACCACATAAGCCCCAGAGCACCGCCAATTTGGTAATTTGCTCTGCTCGTTGCGGATTACCTGCGCCCATATTTTGCCCAACTAAAGTAGATACAGCCATCGAAAGCCCCATTGCTGGGATCATCACCATCTGCAAAATATTAGACCCCACGCCATAAGATGCAATGGTTTGAGTGCCAAAACTGGCCACCAAGAAAGACATGATTATAAGGCCAAAGGCGCGCGCAGAAAGCTCAACGGAGCCTGGTGCACCTAAATAAAACGCTTGTTTTATATAGCTATAATCAGGAGCGAAACTTGAAAGCTTAAGTTTAATGCCATGGCGGCCACGTAGAAAAATAACAATCCCAGCGATGGCAGCTAAGCTTTGCGTCACTAAGGTTGCTAATGCGGCTCCCATTACACCTAGACCTTCAAAACTACCATAGCCAAAGATAAATAGCGGATCGAGCACAAAATTCAACAGCACAGTCACTGTCACTATGATCAAGGGCACTTTTGTTTGCCCGATCCCCCGCATTAAAGCCTGAAACATGGCATAAATAAACACAAACACTACACCGGCAAACGACACATGCATAAATTTTAAAGCATCGTTATAGACCGCATCTTCAACACCCAACAAATGCAAAAAATAAGGTGATAAGAAATAACCAATTATCCCTAATATAATCGCTGTCACCGTCACCATCAGCACAGTTTGCGCGGCAACATGATTCACCTTATCTTGTTGGCCTGCGCCCATATATTGCGCGGATAAAATAGCCCCCGCCATGGCAAGCCCAGAACCAATCGCAAT
This sequence comes from Pseudoalteromonas prydzensis, assembly GCF_011050055.1. Taxonomy (GTDB): domain Bacteria; phylum Pseudomonadota; class Gammaproteobacteria; order Enterobacterales; family Alteromonadaceae; genus Pseudoalteromonas; species Pseudoalteromonas prydzensis_A. The sequence goes on from NZ_DRGM01000211.1 coordinate 39,656, forward strand.
CACTAAAAATGTTACCGGCATACTGACAGACACCGCAGCAACTTGTGCCGCCCCTAAGCGACCAACCCAAAACGCATCAGTGAGTTGATAAGCTGATTGTAAAATGTTGATAAGAATAATAGGAACGGCAAGTTTTAGTAGCGCCTTGCTGATAGAGCCATTAAGAAAAAGTGAATTAGTTTGATTCATAGCATACCTTAAATTGAGCAACTCATTGTATCGTAAAATCATGACCTATTGATGAATGACGCAAAAAAAAGGAGCACCATGTCAATGAGTTTCTGTACTAAAATAAGCAAACCTTAATCTATATCAAACAAACTCTACCGCGCCAAATACACGGTGATAAAGCTTGATCTAGAACAGTTTTTTATTTTTTGTTTGGCTGATAATAGCGTCAATTCAAAAAGTAGTTCTCGGAGAACAGCATGAAAAAACAACTTAGCGCAGCGTTACTCACCTCACTTTTAATCGCATCTCCTTTCGCCAGTGCAAACTTAAGCGTTAATGTCGGTGCTATTAATGTTAACCCTGACAATAGCAGCTCAGCGATCAATGAAGATCCAAGTTTAGGTTTAAAAGGGAGCTCAGATACACAACTGGGTATTACAGTTGACTATGCATTTAACGATCAGTGGGTTTTAGAATTGGTTGCTGCAACACCCTTTTCTCATGAAGTTAATGGCGCAGGTGGTTTAGCCGGCAATAAAATAGCAGATATTAAGCAATTACCGCCATCACTAATCGCTCAATATCACTTTTTAGAAAGTACTTCAGCATTTCGTCCGTTCGTTGGTGTGGGTATTAACTACACAGTGTTTTTTGATGAGCAACCTTCTACAGCGCTAAAAACAGTACTTGGCACCAACAACGTTGAAGTAAAACTTGATAATTCATTTGGTTTTGTAGCACAAGCGGGCTTTAATTACATGCTAGATCAAAACTGGGGCGTACATGCGATGGTATCAATCATGGATATTGAAACCGATGCAACTGTTTATGCCGATGGCAAGCAAGCGCTTACTTCAACAGTAAAAATTGACCCTGTCGTTGCTATGTTAGGGGTTAAATACGCTTTTTAAGTAGCCACTAAAAAAGGCCTCACGGCCTTTTTATGATAAGCGAACATTAACTGGGAAGATTTGTTATTTTTTTCTGCTCTAACATTTCTTTCCAGTGCATTATCTCTGCTGGTAAAATCGGCGCAACACCATCAAAGTTAACCGCCTCTAACATTTCTTCGACACTGACGACACCACGCTTACGTTTAAACACCCCTCTAACATACGCAATCGCATGCAAACCACGCGCTGAATGAAACTTTTGCTCAATATAAAAATACTTATGATCCCAACCAACTAAGCGCGTGCTAATGGTATAACGCTGCATTGGCTTAATATCACGGATATAAGTAATGGCAGTGGCGTTAACAATCGGAAACCAACGTTTTTTCATAATCGTTTCAAGCAAGCCAACTCGCTCAGTCATCCAAGTGCGTGCTAAATCCATCATCGCCAAGTAGCGAGAGTTAGTCAGGTGCAAATTAATATCACAATCACTCGGCAGCGCTTTGTAATCAATATCCACAGTTTCTAGCAATGTTTGATAATCACGGTTGCGTTTGATTTTAAAAAACAATAATAAAAGGCGAAAATATAAGTTCACAATAAAGGTCTTACCAGTTAACAATTGACTCAGTGTAGCATAGCGTATTGCATTGGAGAATATTCTGCTCTAATCTCACTATTCATAATCATAAAAAAAGTAGCGACAATAATGAACAAAATTATTTTCTCTTTTGGCTTTTTACTTCTGCTGTGCTGCAACAGCGCTTGGGCTGACTTTAACTACCCCGGAACGGGTATAATAAGCTACCCAACAGGGACTGAAAAACCATTTAAATTTGGTTTTAATTGGCAACAAGCTGACGAGCAATTTACGATTGGTAGCAAAACATATGCAATGGCGTTACCGGAATCCTATTCAATTGCCATTACCTTAGCTAAAGATGACCAACAAGTATGGGTGCAAGAGTTTAATAATGGCTTTTTTGAAGGCTTTACATGGCAAATTGGTGAGCACACCATAAAATTAGAAAAACGCCAATTTAAAGAACCCGTGAAAGGAAATTATGTTATTAGCCTTGATAATAAAGACTACTTTTTCGCTCGTAATAACATCAGTATTATAATTAAGTTTAACCCTGAAGGTGACGGTATTGATAATATTGCCATTGATGGCGTCACTAAAGACATGGGCACCAAACAGTAGCCCATGTATTGGTTTTTAATCGGTAAATTAAACCTTTACCGTTTTGCGATTAATGCCATAGTCGCGTAGTTTATTCGCCACTGCAGTATGGCTTAAGCCTAACCGCTTAGCTAACTGCCGAGAGCTTGGATACGCAGGATAGAGCTTTCGTAATAACGTCGCTTCAAAGCGCTTTACAGCTTGATCTAACGAACCTTCAAAGTCAGATTCTAAATAGCCTAGATCATGAGTAAACGTGGGCAATTGTAAATGATCAACCCGCAACTCATTATCATCTAATAAAGATACTGCGCGATAAATCGCATTTTCTAACTGGCGAACGTTACCAGGCCACGGATACTCTTGCAGAAAAGACAAACATTCTGCTGATAGTTCCGGAATCGCATGACCATTTTGTTGCGCATATTTTTGAATGAAATGTTCAGCTAACGGACCAACATCTGCTTTTCGGTCTCTTAAGGGAGCTATTTCTAGTGTGAGTACATTAATACGGTAATATAAATCTTCCCTAAAAACGCCCTCTTGCACCATCGCTGGCAAGTCTTTTTGTGTTGCAGCAATAATGCGTACATTTACTTTTACTTCGTTCTCATCGCCCACTTTGCGAAATGTGCCATCTTGTAAAAAGCGCAGTAACTTAGTTTGCAGTTGAGTAGACATCTCACCTACTTCATCTAAAAATACCGTACCGCCATCTGCTTGCTCAAGTACACCGCGTTTTGGCGCGGCATTTTCTTCGTAACCGGCGTAACCAAATAATTCAGACTCAGCCACATCATCGGGTAATGACGCACACGATAACGCAATAAACGGTTTCACAGAACGGTTAGACGCATAATGACATGCACGCGCTAATAACTCTTTGCCTGTGCCTGTTTCACCGGTGATTAAAATGGGTGCTTCAAGCTGTGCCATTTTTCGTGCTTCACGCACCACACGGCGCATCGCAGTACTGAAGTTATGAATAGTCGCAAAGCTTTCTTGTCCGTAACGGCGAAACGCACTGACTTGCTGACCTAAACGGCTCTGTGATTTGATATTGATCACCGCACCAGCGAGTACATCACCTTCATTTCCTTGCGGCACCGCAATGGGTAATATGTCAGCAATAAAATCTTCACCCGCAACTTCTACGCGGGTTGTTTGCCCTAATACTTCTTTACTCTCTAACCAACGGGTAAAGTTAAAGCCTTTGAGAAGATTATTAATGTTTGCGCCAATTACTTCTTTTTCGCTCAACTGCAGGTCTTTACACGCAGCATCATTACATAATCTCACCCAGCCTTTGGCATCAATTGAGATCACCCCATCTGGTAGCGCACGCAATAACGTATTGAGCTCATTATGTTCACGCTCAGAAGGTAAAAAAGCGGTGGTACGTACATCCTGCACACCATCAATTAACCGAATTGAAGGCATGATTTTTTGAAATTGCTCAAATTCAATCGGTGGAAAACTCACATACATACGACAGTTTACAGAATCTACTTCAATACCTTTTAAATCAACTTGATAGTTCACCAAGATATTGAGTATTTCTTGTGCAATACCAATACGATCTGCACAATGGATATCTAAACGCATTACACCCTCAAAAGAGAAAACCTATATGCCAAGAATAATACGCTAACTACCCATCGCTGGGTAGTCTATTGTAAAGATTTTTGGACAATAGTGTCTAATTACTAGGGTATCGGGTCCATTCTCCGCCATCAAGTTGAATATAAGGTTCACCTTTAATGTACATCATAACGGTGTCCTGGTTTTCAGCGACTTTGGTGATGCTGCGAGTATTACCAAGTAATCTATCAACTGCTGTTGTTCCAGAGAAAACATCACTTTTCACTGCGTTATTTATTAGCTCAGATAATGAAAAATAACTCACAGTGTCAGTTACTTCTATAAGTTCACGGCTTTTCACATTAGGCCCAATAAACTTAACAGCGGTTGGTACTGATACAATTGACGGGCTTGGAATTTCTCTTAGGCCTGCAAATTGTAACTTGTCGCCCGCTAATGCCGCGCCATGTTCAGGCACAACCACTAACAATACATTGCGTCCTTGGTTTTCAAGCTCATCAATAAAGCGATTAATATCATTGAATAATTGTTGCTGTCGGGTTGGGTAGCTTTGTAAGCTATTCATTCGACCACGTCCTGCTAACTGATTACCATCGTGTAAACTGATTGAATTGTAATACAAGGCCCTAGGCTGAGAGTTATTTGGTTGTTTATTAAGCCAATCCAGCAATACTTCTGAATCAGAATAAATTGGCTTGCCGTCAAACCCATATTGCATCGGTGATAACCCAGAAAAATCAAACTTAGGAGCTGACACACCACCGTGTTGGTTAAGCAAGCCAATAAAATCATCAAAATGGCCATCATGATTCATTGCTACACTGTTGCTATAACCTAACTTAGTTAAGTTATTAAACAGGTGACATTGTTCATCGACTGGTTTAAATAATGAGTCTTGATCTGTTTGCCCACAACTTGCTCTGAGCAAACGAATTGCAGCAGGACCACTGTAGGAGGTGGCCGAATTAAAATCACTAAACAAAATGTCAAAGTTTTTAAACAGCTCATTTGCTTTAACACCAATTGCGTTTAGATCTGCATTAGCTAATGAACATATATTCAACACAACCACATCAAACTGTTCACCTTGAAACGTATCAGCGAATTGTGTTTTTAATCTTGCTTGCTGTTGATAAAACATTTTTAATTGTTGGTCTGGGGTACCAGCAAGTTCAGACTGAGTGATATTAACAGGCACCACTTGCGATGTTACTTTATTATTTGCCACTGTAGGTAAACTAGCATCTACAGCTGCTACCGGTGTCGTTGAAAACCAGTAAACATACGCAAAGCCAAGGACTGTGATACTGGTATAACGTAACCATTTTACGCTGTACCAATAAACTAAACTTAATACAAACACGCCTAGCAACAAATCAATACTCACCATGCGTGCTACAATCTCTAAAAAATAATCAAAACTAAACTCTTGTAAGTTTGTAGCTTGCTTTAATAGCCTAGAAATAGGGGGTAACCAAGAGTCATGATATAAAAGCGCTATTGCTAAAACGACAGAAAGCCCATTTTTAATGCGCATAACTATGCGAGAGTCGCTTGATAACAAAAGAAACGCAAAAAAAGCAGCATTAGATAACCAATCAAATGAAATATCACCTCGCAGATACAAAGCAAATTTTGCTAAAAAATATAAATTCCAAACACCTAATCCTGAAAGCTTCACTTGCCGTCCTTTTTCTGTTTTTTGGGAGTATATGGGATCAATAAAACATGGCGAAATGTTAGTTTTCGATACACTTTTATAAGTTTACTTAGCACCGCCTTACCTATATTACCAAGGATAATCCCCAGCAATAAAGCAATTACAAAGGTTATAAAAAACTGATTTAAGCTCATGTTGACTCCCCTTTGAGAATAACTTTAATGGGCATAGAAACTGGTCTCACGACTTTTCTAAATTCAGCCGTTTCAGCACTCAAAGTAGCAACATCCGGTGTTTGTCCATCAAAAATATAACTTATATTTTCCTGTAACTGCTCTGTGTAATCAGGCACTTGTGTTGCTTGATACTCCCGAGCTAAACGGCGACACTCTTGCTGTATATAAAAATGATCAGCAATCACATTTTTCGAAATGAAAAAGTCAGCAATATCTAACTTAAATAAATGTTTAATAGCACTGTCCACATCATGTTCTCTGCAGGCATGTAGATAGAGATATACCTGGCCGTCCACATAGCTAAAAATATCGCCCTCTCGCTTTACATGAAATAAATGTAACGGGTGAATTGCATCAATACGTGGTAATAATTCCAATACCACTAACACACCACTAACGCCTAAATTAGCAGCTGAATCACTGTGCTTAGTGACCTGCTTAGCAAAATCGCTGAGTGGCAAATAACCTTTGTGAAGTACGCTATCGCTGTATTTTAACACATCGTCGATTGAGCTTGGCAACGGTCTAGAAAATTGGAAACCTTGAATCGACTGGATCTGCGACAATAACCGTGAAGGCTCAGAAAAACTATATAAGATAAGGTTAACGCCTAAGGTTAAAAATAAACACTCATCTTGATGTCGAATAACGCCATCAACGTTCTGAATTACTAGTTTTAACTTTCTGCCGCACTGTTTACGCAAGGAAAAACATTCTCTAGCCAGTAAAGACAAGTCGGTATAGCGCGTTACAGCAAAAACCAGCGTGGCAGCCTTCATTTTAAATGCATGTTCATACAGAGCATCATTATCTTCAATAACTTTGTAATACGCAGGTAGTTTTGTCCCCGCTGGTACAGCACTTTTCACAAGCCAAACGTCATCTTCATCAAAGTCTTGGTTAGTTGCACTGCTACCGTAAGCTTGTGAGGTATCTTTGTCAGCAGTTAACACTATGAGTTGGTTATTTTTACGTTGATAATTAATGGTCTCTGCCGCAATAACGCCTTCACTATGATGCCAAAAATCATATTCTAAGCTGTAAACTGATGCTTCTTGAGTCATATTTACCACACCATCAATCACATCATTAAACATTAAGAGCTGGCGACGCAAGTCACTATTATTTGCTCCTGAAATTAAAAACACCACGGTCGCATTTTCTGCAATTGAAAAATTTTTGTAAAGTGTGAGCTGACCTTTAAGCTCTTCGGTTTTATAGTCAACAAACATATCAGAGCTCAAATGAACCACCACACAACTATTTTTTATTACTGTGTATTCTTTGAGTTCATTGAGGATCCCTTTAGAAAACCATCGCTTTTTTGCAAAGCTGATATCGTTACTTAAATTAAATGGATGCAGCTTACCTTCGTCATACAGGGTGTGTAAGTGGTCTGAATGGTCACTTTCAAAAAAAATATCGACTTGCTTTGACAGCAAAAATATATGTTCACTAGTATTAGAAAGCATGCTTTGAGTTAATTCTATTAACTGATTGTCTAAAGGCGCAATCAGTGCATAATTCGCACTACACTTTAGTTCAGAAAATGTTGTATTTAATCCTGAAATATTTAATTTAGGCAACTTAACCCCTCAAAAGGATACTTTAGTACTAGTTTTAAGTTGTATTCTATATATAATACAGCTTATGTACACAAACAAATCACAAATTTAAACGACTTTTATCATTTAGGGTGCTTTAAATGAGCCACTTTGCAGTAAAAAAATCAAGTATTCTAACGGATTATGATATTGATAACCTATATCGGAAGTTTGGCAGCGCCAACCAAAATTACATTGAAATAGTCAATGTGGCGAAAAATAAATCGACAATTGAAAAATACCCATTGCTTAAAGATATATCTATATCTATTACAGAAACAGAGCAAGATCATAAAATTAACAAAAGAACAGACTAAATAATGAAAAGAATCTTCATAAAGGGAATTAAAGGAGGAACCGGCGCAACGTCAGTGGTGGCAAATTTAGCGTGCACATTGAAAAAGTCAAAAGAACAAGTCTATGTAATAGATTTAGATCCAAAATCTGATGTTGGTCTACACTTAGGGCTAGCATGGGCACATGAGCAGGGGTGGAGCAACTACCCAACTTTTAACGAAGCGAGTAGTCAATTCCATCAAGACAGTGATGGTGTCGTGTTTTTACCGTTTGGCTCAAATAGCCAAGCGCAGTTTTCGTCAGCTCATATCATCGAAGGCTGTAATCAAATCGACAATAGCGATAATGCATGGGTATTATTTGATTGCCCAGCCCACATTGACGTAACTCAGTACTCATTAAATAAAAATGATGTATTTTTAGAAGTCGTTAATTGTGACCCCATATGCCATAGTTTAATCTACAAAAGATTACAAACACTCTCTCAAGCACAGGGACAGTGGCAGCATTATTTTTTAGCTAACCGTTATAACAGTGCATCTGAGCTAGAATTCGATTTACTACAACTTTGGCAATCAGACATTCCCCTTTTAGCTTCTTTATACATAAATAAAGATGAAGTTATTAAAGAAGCAACAGCCTTTAGAAATGTTGCGATTAACTGTGCACCGTATAGTGTAGCAAATGACGATTTTGAGACTTTAGCCGGGTGGCTAGTTAGCAGAGTTAATCAAGATGAAAGCTAATTCACGTATGTCTTTTACTGAAAAAGCGTTTCGGCTTTTACTTAGCTTGTTTTTTAGCAAGCTACTCGTACGGTTTATTTTTTTAAAATTCCATAGTTATTTCAACCAGCACAAAATGAGTGTGATAGCCGCATTTTGTTTGCCTTTTTTATTATTATTTTTATCGCTGTTCGTTAAATTAGATAACAATAAAAAACGCAAAATAAAATCAAGACTTAGCTATTTCTATCCGCATGTTACTTTACCTGTATGTACAATCAGTAATTGCGTTCGGATTATTTTACAAACAGTATACTTAGCTTTTTTTAAAACAAATAAAGCCAGCCTTGCTTACTTCAATACTGAAAGAACAAAAACGTGGCAAGATATTAAACGCTCAATTCGTATTCTCCGCCTTGTTGATATAAAACTCGTTAAAGCCTTTAAACATGTTTGGTTTATTAGCAAAAAAAGGTCACAACAAGCTAATTACAAACGTATCAGCGAAGCCAATATTTGGCAAAACCAAATATTAAAAATTGCGTTTATTATGTTGTTATTTTTTGCAGTTGTGGTGTTTGTAACGGTGCCTTTTAGCGTCGAGGCACAAGCTGTATTTATTAGCTTAATTCTAATAGTTGCTTACACTTTGCGTCGTGTTGAAGGTCAGATTGCCACGATCACTATGATCACCTTATCGGTGACAACCTCGACTCGTTATTTATGGTGGCGTTATACCGAAACACTAAACTGGGCTGACCCTTTAGCGTTAGCTTTAGGTATTGGCCTGTTGCTCGCTGAAACTTACGCATGGCTGGTGCTTATATTAGGTTTTTTTCAAACTATCAACCCACTCAATCGTAAACCTGTACAATTGCCTGAAGAATCAACATCGTGGCCTACAGTTGATATTTATATTCCTACTTACAACGAACCTTTAAGCGTGGTAAAGCCAACAGCTATTGCTGCGCAAAGTATCGATTGGCCCGCTGACAAACTCAATATATATATTTTAGATGATGGCAAACGGCCAGAATTTGCCGAGTTTGCAAAACAAATCGGGGTTGGCTACATAGCACGTCCTGATAATAACCATGCTAAAGCAGGAAATATGAATCATGCCATGCGATATACTGATGGTGAGTATATTGCGATTTTTGACTGTGACCATATCCCTGCCCGCTCATTTTTACAAATGACCATGGGGCAATTTATCAAAGATGAAAAAGTATGTTTGGTGCAAACGCCTCACCATTTTTTTTCAGCCGATCCCTTTGAGCGAAACTTAAATAACCAAGGCAAAATACCAAATGAAAACATGCTGTTCTATGGCCTGATCCAAGACGGTAATGACATGTGGGATGCGACTTTCTTTTGTGGTTCTTGTGCTGTTTTAAAACGCGCAGCGCTTGATGAAATTGGTGGTTTTGCAGTAGAGACCGTTACCGAAGATGCTCATACAGCACTGCGTATGCAACGAGCTGGCTATAAGACAACTTATATAAATATTCCTCAAGCAGCAGGCCTTGCCACTGACAGTCTTTCTGCTCACGTAGGCCAACGGATCCGCTGGGCTAGGGGCATGGCACAAATATTCCGTCTTGATAACCCATTACTTGGTAAAGGATTAAATCTGGCACAGCGCATGTGTTACCTCAATGCTATGCTACACTTTTTATCAGGCATACCCCGCATCGTATTTTTAACTGCTCCACTAGCACTTATCTATTTTAATGCGGCGATTATTTATGCCCCTTTTCTCGCTATTTTCTTGTATATAGTGCCCACTTTACTGCAAGTAAAAATTACCAACTCACGTATTCAGGGCAAGTATCGTTATTCGTTTTGGGGCGAAGTATATGAGTCAGTGCTTGCCTGGTATATTTTAAAACCGACGACTGTTGCCCTCATAAATCCTAATAAAGGCAAATTTAATGTAACCGAGAAAGGTGGGCTAAACAATATTGAACGGTATGACTGGATCATTTCTAAACCATATATCGTTTTATTGCTCATTAATGTTGTTGGCATGGGTTACGGTATTTTGCGACTATTTTTTGGTGATACATCACAAATAGGTGTACTGCTGATCAGCATGCTCTGGGCAAGCTACAATATTATTATATTAGGTGCTGCGGTTGCGGTTGCCGCAGAAGCTAAACAAGTGAGAAGTTCACACCGTGTTAACGCAAATTTTCCCGCGGCAATTAGACTCGCCAATGGCCATACCATTAAAGTGAAAATAACCGATTACTCTGACAGCGGTGTGGGGATAGAAACACAACATATTGCAACCTGCCGAGTTAACGATAAGGTTGAGCTATTAATGAGTCGCGGTTTAAAACAATTTTCCTTTGCTACTTATATTTGTAATACACGTGATAAACAAATAGGTCTTACTTTAAGAGATCTTGATATTGAAAAACAAAAAGCGTTTATCCAATGTACATTTTCGCGAGCGGATGCATGGCTTGATTGGCAAGAAAACTTTAAGCATGATAAGCCTTCTTACAGCTTTTCCAATGTCTTACGAGTTAGTCTAAGAGGCTTTAAAAATTTAATTTTTCATGCTCCAAATGAATTAAAACCCTTGATCGAACTGTTATCGCGGTCAATTGCGTTTATTACGACACTTTTACCCACAAAACCTAAAAAAGTATTTGAAACATTATGATAAGATCGTTATTCACCGTGTTATTCGCTATAAGCACGCTCAGCATTAATTGCTTGGCTACAGCGGCAGAGCCACTTTCAGATAAGTCTATCTTTGATAATGGCTACCCAGAAGCACCTCCTCAAGAGCAGTTAACTTTGCGCTTTGAACGTTTAGGCATTAACAAATTTAGGCTCGATGGTGTCAGCAATAATACGCGTGTTGATTTTACCAATCGCCTTGATAAACTCGGCACAAAGTTAATGCTCAATTTTTCCTTCACAAACTCGCCTGCGTTAATTGAACGTGTTTCTCATATTAAAGTGTTTTTTAACGAACATTTGGTAACCGTATTGCCTATAGACAATAAGCTTGCTGTTACTGGTTCAAAGTCACAGCACAATATTGAACTCAACGCTAAACTGATGAAAGACTTTAACCAAGTTCGTTTTGAACTGATTGGTTTTTATGATTTAGTCTGTCAGGATGATTTTAGTAAAACTATTTGGGCTGAAATAGATAAAGAGAGCGCGATAGAAATTGAACAGCAAAGCTTAGCTTTAGAAAGCCTATTAGAGTATTTCCCTGCTCCTTTTTACGATGAGCGAGATAATAACCAGTTAACTTTGCCATTCATTTTTGCTTCTCAACCAGATGAAACCACGCTTGAAGCAGCGTCCTCACTTGCTAGTTTTTTTGGTGGGCAAGCAAAATGGCGTAAAGCAGATTTCCCAGTAGCAATAAACAAAATACCGACCACTCATAGTGTGGTGTTTGCTACCAATAATGACAAACCAGACTTTTTGTTAAATTACCCAGATGTAGAAAAGCCGACTATAGAAATAATCAGTAGCCCAACACATCGCTATGCCAAAGTACTGCTTGTTTTAGGTAAAGATACAAAGCAGCTAAAAGATGCTGTGATTGGTTTATTATTTGGTCATAAAGTAATGACTGGTCGCACTGCAGTGATTGATGAAATTAGTAAGTTACCACTTCGTAAAGCCTATGATGCGCCTTTTTGGCTTCGCTCAGACCGTGCTGTAACATTTGATGAATTCATCGAGTACCCAACTCAATTACAGTCACAAGGGTTTCGAGGTCAACCTGTGAATCTTGATTTACGTTTTGCACCGGATTTATTTACGTGGCGTGAAAATGGTATCCCTATCACCCTTAATTACCGTAATACACCGGTAGAAAAAAACTTAATTTCTCGCTTGAACATGCTGATCAACGGTAAATTCATTGATGGCTTTGTACTTGATGATGACGGTGGAAAAACCATCACAACCAATACTTTCTTACCTTTACTGTCTGATATTAATCCAAATCAGACGCGTCAGGACTTTGAGTTAACTGGTTTAGATTTGACCATGAAAAACCAACTTACTTACGATTTTAACTTTTCGGTGGCTAAATCTGGTGCATGTAACGCCATACCTGCAGGCGGTGAGTTTGGCGCTATCGATGGCAGTTCTTCAATTGATGTGAGTGCGTTTAATCATTATATGGCATTACCGAATCTACATGCTTTTGCAAACAGTGGCTTTCCATTTACTAAATTTGCCGATTTACATCAAACAGTGTTAATTATGGAACCAAACAGTTCAGTAGAGGGCATTCGTCTATTGCTTAACTTTACAGGCCATTTAGGGGCAATAACAGGTTACCCATCACATCGACTGGCTATTAAATTCCCAGCACAAGATATTAACTTTGACGACAAAGATATTATTATTATCGGTAAACCTGACTCTCTTCATCATGACATGAGCAAAGACAGTGCGCTCAGTGTTTTGATAAATGATAACAATAGAGTGGTTAACCAGGCTATTTATAATGGTGCGTTTAATACAAGCGATCCTGAAAGAGTTCAAGTTAATATCCGAAGTATGGGCAAACTTGGCATCATCTCTGGCTTTCAATCTCCGTTTGATTCTGAGCGTTCGGTTGTGTCTTTAATCGCAACGAACAATGCAGCCTACCCACTGTTGAATGAAGCTTTGCTGATAAATGAACAAACAGCAAAAATCACCGGCAGCTCGGCAATTATCAATAGCCAAGGTATAAAAACGATAAAAACTGACGAACAATATTTTGTTGGTCATGTTCCTATTCATACTTTAATTTGGTTCCACTTTTCAGACCGTCCAGTTTTGCTCGCCGTGCTGTCGATTATTACTCTGTTGCTGATATCATTTTTGTTATGGCGATTATTAATGTTACTGACGCAAAAACGATTATCTGAAGGAGAAAATAAATAATGAAAAACATTGTGTTATTCGTCAGCATGCTACTTATTTGGCCATTAAACTCTGTAGCCCAAAGCTGCGCTGATTGGTCTCAGTGGGATACCTTTAAAAAGCATTTTATTTCCGATCAAGGTCGGGTCATTGATCTTGGTAGTAAACAAAGTATTACGACCTCTGAAGGTCAATCCTATGCGCTATTTTTTGCTCTACTTGCAAACGATCAAGCAAGCTTTGAGCAAATTTTACAGTGGACGCAAACCCATCTCGCTGAAGGCGACTTAAGCACTCGCCTGCCAGCTTGGCAATGGGGGATTGATGGTAATGGAAAAGGTAAAATTCTCGACTCAAACCCTGCATCCGACTCAGACTTATGGATAGCTTATACACTTTCACAAGCAGCAATTCTTTGGCAAGAACGGCGTTACGCTGTGCTAAGTAGTGTTATGGCAGAGCGTATTATACGTGAAGAAACCGCTTATTTACCTAACTTAGGGTTAACATTACTTCCTGCACCCAATGGTTTTGAGCCGAGTGAACAAACCTGGAAATTAAATCCAAGTTATGCCCCACTGTTTATTTTGCAGCAGTTTGCACAGCGTTATCCACACTCTGCATGGCAAGCACTTCATGACAGTTCAGCCAAGTTAATACTTGAAACCAGCAAAAATGGCTTCAGCCCTGATTGGGTTATGTATAACCCCGAAAAAGGTTTTTACCACACAGATAAAGCCCCCGCTATTGGTAGCTATAATGCAATTCGCGTCTACCTGTGGGCAAGTATGATGGCTGATGAAGCAGCATACAAAAAAGAGCTAATAGCACAGTTCGATCCTATGCTGCAGTACCTAGTAAACAATAATAGAGCGCCACTTGAAAGCCGAGTCGATACAGGTAAAGCGTCAGGTTCTGGCCCTGCTGGCTTTATCGCTGCATTACTACCATTGCTTGCTGATAAAGGCCAAACCCAAACGTTAGCAGCTCTACAACAAAAATTGATGATAGACACTCGCTTTATTACAAATCGCTATTACGACAGCGTGTTATATTTGTTTGGAACGAGTACCACAAATAAACGTTTTACTATTGATAAGCAAGGTGCGCTACTTCCAAATTGGAGCAATGAATGCCGATAAAGTGGCTGCTTGCTGTACTGTTATTTAGCTCATTTGTATCGCTGTCTAAACAGCAAGACTTAGATACAGAATCAGTTCATTGGCTCATAAGCCAAGTTCAGCTTGGTGAGATCGAACAAGATCTACAGTTAATGACTGATAGCTTAGATAAGCTATTAAGTATTGCACCTAACAATATTGAGGTGCAATGCGCCCAAGCGCATGTGTATTTTGCACTCGCTCAAAACAGTAAAGCAACTAATCTACTTAGTAAATTAAAGGGTGAACACCATCCTTGTATTAAGCAAATAAGCTTATTAGCTCGGGTTAACGACCAAGACAGAGCATCAGTTCAAGAAGCCAAATTGTTAGCGCGAGCTGGACAGTACAGTGCTGCAATCGCACTTTATGATAATTTATTCAAATCGACCTACCCTAGTATCGAGTATGAGTTTGAGTATATAAACTGGTTAGCGCAAAGTGACGATAACTGGCAGCAAGCATTACGAGGCTATCGCTCATTACTTAAACGTTACCCTGAATCTAGTCGTATTGAACTTACCTACGCAAAACACTTACTAGAGCAAAATCCACAAAACAATGATGCATTGCGTATATTAAATCACTATGCACATAGTAAATTTCTTGCAGTTGAGGCTGAATCTGCATGGTTGTCCGCGCTTGAAGAAATGCCTATTAGTAAACAAACAGACAATGCTTACCAAAGCTATTTTTTAGCTTATCCAAAAAGTAATAAAGGCAAGCTGCAATATAATGACTTTGCAAAACAATTAGAAGAAGAGCTCATTAAACAAGCCGATCCTGCATATCAAGCGTGGCAAAAAGGGGTTATTGCGCTTGAAAATGAAAAATACAATCAAGCCAATCGATACTTTACAACAGCGCTGGCTGGTCGACCTAAAGATCCTGAAGTACTCAGTAGCTTAGGACTATTAAAGCTACGCCAAGGAGATAATGCCGCAGCCTACCGTTATTTCAAAAAAGCCGAGCAGCTAAGTGACAATGTTAATCGGATTGCGGTCCTTAAAGGTTTAGCAACCACTGCCAAGTTTTGGCAATACATAAACTTGGCAGAATTAGCGATAGATGACAACAATCTAAATCGCGCTAAATTGCAACTTGATTTAGCACACACGCTCGATGAAGACCCACTGACCGTGTTATTTTATCGCGCTCAACTGGCAGAAAAAGCAGGCCAAGCTCAGCAAGCTATGGTTTATTATCAGCAAATTTTGGCTCAAGAGCCGCTACAAGCCCGTACCTTAGGGGCAATGTTAACCCTAACAAGTAGCGATGATAACTTTTCCCGAAGTCATCAGTTTTATAACCAGTTAACAGCAAAACAACAGGCTTTAATAACTGAACAGTATACTCGAATTCAAAGTCGCCAATTACGCGCGCGTGCCGATGAGCTCACCGCTGCAGGAAAATTAGATCAGGCCGTTAATTTGCTTCTCTTAGCGATAAAACAAACGCCTAGAGAAAGTTGGCTTTATTATGATCTGGCTAACTTATATCAACAACAAGGCTTACTAAACCACGCTAAAGCTTTATATAATAAGACCTTATGGCAATTTCCCCTCGATGCTGAGTTGCGATACAGCCACGCACTGTTTTTACGATCTTTGAACGACTACCAAGGCGCTCTTGATACCCTTAGCTACGTGCCTAATAATGCCCGTACCGCAGACGTTGCTCAACTCGCCCAGCAACTTTCAATCAATGCCAAGATGAGCAAACTTGCTAATAACGGCGAAGATAATAAAAGTACGATTATTTATAATCTAACAGAGCTCGAAGCCCAACCTTTAACGCCTTTAATGCAGGCAGAACTGGCAGCACAATGGCAGCAAATTAATGAATACAATTACGCACTAAGGCAATTACGCACAGCCTTAGAACGGGATGACAGCTTAAGTCCTTATTGGCATATGACATATGCTCAATGGCTTTTAAACAGTGATAAGGAACAACAAACACAGCAATGGTTTGCACACTATCAACTACCGAAAGTGGCCACTGAAGAACAACAAATACGTTGGCTATCTCTGCAAACTGATTACATCAATAAGTTTAACCAGGGTGAACAGCGCCTTGAAAAATTAGCGTTACTTGCTCAACAAAACCCTAACAACCCAGTAGTATATAATGCACTTATCACTGCTAATATTGAGTTAAATAGACCCCAAGCTGCTATTGATCTATACCAGCTGCAAGTTCAACAAGGCCAAAAATTAGCACCCGAGACCGAACTTGCCGTAGCAAGGGTTAGCCGCGAGCTAAATCACCATGCTCTGGCAGATCGCATTGTTACTACATTAATAAATGACGTAGATAAAGATCAAACATATCAGCAACAGTTATTAATGACCGCCCTTGTTGATTTTCAAGATGAAGGTAATCTTATTCGCTTAACCAACGAGTTACTCGTTAAATCAGGCTATAGCCAAGAAATGTATTATCAAGCTGCGCAAGTTGCAGAAACTCATAATAAAAATGCTTACGCAGAAACCTGGTATAAAGAGGCAATTGAACCAAATAGCAGTATAAAAGCACAAAGCGATGCCACTCTTAACTACAAATTATATGCCTTAAATGACGAGGCACCTTGGTATGTAAATAATGCGAAAAGAGAGCTTGCTCGAATTCAACAGCGCGAGCAAGCCTATATAACGGCCGGCATTAACTTTAGCAGTCAAACCAGCACTCAAAACGATGCCAGCCTAGGTGCCGGCTCTATGCCTATTGAGGTCGGCTTGCCACTTTGGCATGGCACCGGGATTATTAAACTTGATCCGATGACCATTGCCAGTCAAGTAACCCGCTTTGATGAGAGCTTTTCGGGCAGTCGCTATGGCCAAGGGGCATTGTGTATTTTCGATTGCCCGTTAAATAGTATTGAACCACAACAAGAAGGCATTGATATTGGCTTTGCATGGTTAAACGATACATGGCGTTTTGACATAGGCACTACACCACTGGGTTTTTTGGTGGAAGATATTGTCTGGGGTGTTGACTACAATGGCGACATAGGGAATTTTGGTTATGAAATTACACTTAATAAACGCCCCGTAACCAGCTCAGTATTATCGTATGCGGGCCTTGAAGATGTATTCACAAATGAAGTTTGGGGGGGCGTTAGAGCAACCACATTACGATTTAATCTATCACATGATCTAGGCCTTGATTGGGGTTTTTGGGGCTCAGCTGATTTGCAGTTATTACAAGGCAAGAATGTCAAAGACAATCAACGTTACAGTCTTATGGGCGGCGCTTATCACCGTTACATCCGTGAAAAGAATACCGAATTAACATTCGGTGCAAGTCTATTGCACTGGTCTTATCAATATAATTTAAGTGAAGAAACCTTTGGCCATGGCGGCTATTATAGTCCACAAAGCTACCTCGGCGTTTCAATGCCGGTTACTTATGACCGCCGCGTTAATAACGATTTTATTTACCGTGTACGAGCCGGTATCTCATGGTCAACCACCACAAATGACGACAGTGATTTTTTTCCTAATGATCCGCAGCTACAAGCGCAGGCACAACAAAGAACTTCAATCACCGGTGTTGATCCAGTTTTTGCAGGCAGTACAACGTCTGGCATGTCATATAACTTAGCCGGTAGCTTTGAGTATCGCTATACGCCACACTGGTTCTTTGGTGGCTTTTTTAGCTTAGATCGCGCTGATTTTTATGAACCTAACTATGCCCAGCTTTATTTCCGCTATTATTTTAAACCTGTTTATAGCGAAATGATTTTCCCAGGCACCCCCGTAGTTCCTTATGCTGACTATTAGGTTTTAAAACCATGGCACAGCTAACTATCGCAAGCACTTCCCCTGCACAGCCCGTGTATGTATACTTAGCCGCAATTGTAGCTAGGATAAGGGTGTGACTCTTATCCACTAAGCAAAAACTTAGTGAGCAAACCATTACCTTAGCTGCATTAAAAATAATATTCATGGCCACCCGTTCAACTGTGTTGTTATCACATGAACGACCAAAGCAAAAAATATAAGGCCACAATAATTAACGTTGAGTTAGGAAGTAAATATGAGTTCATTACCTAAAGCAGGTGATTTTTTAGGACATCCTAAAGGGTTATTCCTGCTGTTCGGCACAGAAATGTGGGAACGATTCGGTTATTACGGCATGCGTGCCATTTTAGTATTATATCTTGTTGCGATTGTTCAAGAAGGCGGTTTTGGTTGGAGTAATGCCGACGCACTGAGCCTTTATGGTACGTTCACTATGGCTGTTTATATCACTCCATTATTTGGTGGTTGGTTAGCCGATAACGTACTTGGCCAACGTAAAGCGATTATCATCGGTGGCCTATTAATGGCTGCTGGCCATTTTACTATGGGTATTCCTCATAGCATGTTAGCAGGCCAAGAAGAAAACGTGTTTTATATTGGTTTAGCCTTACTTTGTATGGGTAATGGTTTATTTAAACCAAATATCTCAACTATGGTTGGCGACTTATACAAAGAAGGTGATCAACGTCGTGATGGCGCATTCACTATCTTCTATATGGGTATTAACTTAGGTGGTGCATTAGGTCCATTGGTTGCGGGTTTTGCTGCAGCATCAATGGGTTGGCAATATGGCTTTATCGTCGCTGGTATTGGTATGCTTATCTCTGTAGCAATGCAAGTTGCTTTAAGCAACAAATACTTAGGTGATATTGGTGTTATTCCTGCCGCTAAATTAGCGCAATCACAATCTAACTCAGACGTTAAAGTACCTTTAACCAAAGTTGAAACTGACCGCATTAAAGTTATTTTTACAATGAGTGTATTTAGTATCATTTTCTGGATGGGCTTTGAGCAAGCTGGTGGCTTGATGAACTTATTCGCGAATGATTATACCGACCGTACGTTGTTCAACTTTGAAATTCCAGCCTCATGGTTCCAATCATTAAACTCTATTTTCATCATTGTTTTTGCACCTCTGGTCGCTATTATTTGGTTGAAACTAGATAAGCGCGAGCCAAACTCACCGGTTAAGTTTGCTATCGCATTAGTCTTTTTAGCACTTGGTTTTATCACTATGATTTTAGCACTTATGACCCAAGGTCAAGGTGATACACTACAAATCAGCATGATGTGGTTAGTATTATTCTATTTATTCCACACTTTAGGTGAGCTGTGCTTATCGCCAATTGGCTTATCTATGGTAAGTAAGTTAGCACCACTGCGCTTAGCATCAATGCTTATGGGTATTTGGTTCTTATGTACAGCGGTTGCTAATAAGATTGCTGGCTTTGTAGGTTCATTCTTAGGTGAAGGTGAAGAAGCGCTTGACAATGCACTAGGTATTTTCATTGGTTTAGGTGCAACTGCAGTGCTTTCAGCAGTGATCATGTACTTACTAAGCGACAAGCTTGTTAAGTGGATGCATGGTGCTGAAGGTCAACACGAACCACACACTCACGAACACATTTTAGCTGAAGAGCTTGAAGTAGTTGCTGAAAAACCGTAACTAAGTGTTTATTACTTGCCCACAAGCAGCCGTGCTTGTGGGCAATTTCTAATCTGTATCTCTATATCTTGTTCCTAGATACTGCTACTATGTCCGACGTCGTTCTGAATGTTTGCGTGGGCAATAATGTCTCTTTTAATACAAAAAAAACTATTATTAATTATTTTTCTATTCCCTTTATTAAATGCGTGTGGTGGCGATGAGACTGTCAAAGATACCGCGTTTGATGTGGATGAAGCTAACTTACTAATTTCTGTTAATAATGGCTTGAAGCAAAGTTATGACAATGACTTAGTAACGCTCAACGTTCCCAAAAATGCCGTCAATACTGACTCTCGATTTGTCTTTAGTAAATCAGCCCTTGATGAAACAAACAAGGCACTTGGCATCACATCAAGTATTTATACATTCAGCCCCAATGACTTAACGTTTAACACCCCGAGTACATTATCGATTGTCGCTGAAAACCCAGCCGACAACCAAAGGTTATCTATCGCCCAGCTAATTGATGGCCAATGGCAAACACTAACAAGTACCACATCAAATAACCTAGTTAGCGCGCAAATTACAACGTTTGGCACCTTTGCAATTAAAGCTCAGCCAATCACGCCCATTGCAAAGAACATTGGCCCAAGCTGCCCGAGTAACCAAGCAACTCAAAAAATGCGTTTTATTCATGTCGCTGATTTACATGCGCGGTTTGGTTTTAAAGAACAATACTTCAGCAAAATTAAAGGCTACTACAACCATGCACTAGCCGATCAACCCTATACTTTATTTACCAATGGTGGTGATGACTATGAAAAAGGCACCGTTGCAGAACAAATCTCTAAAGGCATGGCAACGGTTGAGGCAATAAAAGCTATGGCGTTTGATGTGCGTGTTGTTGGTAATCATGACTATGCATGGGGGCCAGCACAATTACTCGACTACGCCAATGATGATAACGCCATCGTGTTAGCCAGTAACACGCGTTATACAGGCGATAGTACGCAAAGTTTTAACGCAGTTGATTTCTCGATTGTACAAGTCGGTTGCCTCAAGGTCGGTTTTTTCGGGATGACATCTGTACCGTGGAATGAACTTGATCAACCCGTAGAGACCGCACCAATCCCCGACTTTATCGCTAACTTTAAAATGAATTGGCAATGGCAAGATATTGCCAAAAATATTGTCGCGCAATATCGCCAAGATGTCGACTACATGGTGATGTTGAGTCATTTAGGTGAAGGTGCAGATACGCAAATTGCACAAAACATTGCTGGTATTGATCTGGTACTTGGCGGCCACACCCATGGCGGGGAGAGTTTTCAGCAACTCGATAATGGTAGTTTAGTGATCCAACCAAACTTTTTTGCTCAAGGTCTAACTGATTTAGAATTAACCTTTGATCTAGCTACAAAAACTGTTGCTGATATCAATTATTCTACGTTAGCAACGACGCAGATCAACACCTTTGATGAAGCACTGCAAACACAAATTGACTTTTTGATGGGTAAATATGCCCCCGATGCCAATACTGAAATCGCTATTTCAGAGAATTACCCGACTCCCATACAGATAATGAATATTACTGCGCTTGCAGCAAAACAGCTACATCAAGTTGATGCGGCCTTATTTGATACAAACCTAGTACAACAACGATGGACGCCAGGTACGCTAACCCAAGAAGATTTTCACAATGCATTTAAAGTTGAAAGACAGCCTTCAAACACTCCCGGCTTCAGTGCAATTTATCAAGTCACAGTCAGCGGTCTTGATTTAAAAACCATGGCAGCGAATCAACCTGATTGGCTACTATTGGCCCCTGAAAGTATCAATGACAGTCAAAACTATACCTTAGCACTACAAAAAGGGCCTGCTTTTAATAGTGAATTATTTTTTAATGGGGTTACGTTTGCTGAGCCACAATTAATTGCAGAAACATGGCAATTACTCGATCAATATGCTCGCCAGCGTACCAGCCAATGTTTGCATATAGACACCGACACTCAGCTCAATGCATGTCAAAATCAAGCGAACATTACTATTTGGAATTTCAACGATCCAAGCGATCCATTCAAAGCTGACTATGGCCCATCAACATTAAGCTATTTTGACCCAGAAGAGAGCGGCTGGGGCGCTGAACAAACCATATATGCCAGCACAAACACACTTAATATTGCCGATTTAAATGACGGTGCTTCGGGTGTAATGGCCTTTACCGATCACTCTGCGACTGAAGGGCTAAGCATTACTTTAAATACCGCGCCTAATGGTGATTTTGAAAATGCAGGACTCGTATCCGATTACACTCTAGTGATGGACATTTATTGGCCACAGGCAGTAAAAGATCGCTATCGCGCACTGGTGCAAACAGATGCTGAAAACTACTTAACAGACAATGCTGATATTTATATTAGCCCTGAAGGGGGTTTAGGTATATCAACTAGCAAAAGTGGCTATTTTGGTCATACCCAATCAGATACTTGGCATCGCATCGCCTTTGTATTTTATACCGCCCCTGATAATGGCGTGTTTGAAGTTTATATTGACGGTGAGTTAGCAGGGGTAAAAAGAGAAGGTGAAATTAATCGTCGCTGGGCATTAGATCAAGCCGTACTGCTGTTAACGGATAGCAGCAATGAAACTGCACCCGGCTATTTAAACGCACTGCTATATGCAGGGCGTGCAATGACGCGCGATGAAATAAAAAGTATGGCTGGCGCGCAGCAAACTCTTAACTTTGTGCCAAGCACACGCTCACTAAATCAGGCTGTTGAGCGTCATTACCAAAATGCTCCGGCTATAAAAGCGAACCTATGGTTAGAGCAGCGCAGCAAGTTTTTTAACAAACGCGGCGCTAGCGTAAACAATTAATTACAATGCGTCCATTTAATTGAGGGAGGAAACTCCCTTAATTTGCTTAATTTACATCCGCAATAAAAACAAATTAACCATTAATATCAATCAACTAAGTAACAGCCTACACCGTTAAAATTTGATTATCGAAGACTAACAGCTAAAGCTCCTCCTCTACCATCATCATTTTCAAATGATCGTCCCATTTAATTTACAAATAGCCGCTTAGCTAAATAGATGCGGGCTCTTCCCCTTTTACTCGTTATGGTTAACTATCTGCGCATCAGACACAACAAGACGCAGTGTTTATTGCGGGAGAATTATAATGAGTGAAGTAACTAACCCTTTAGGTTTGGTAGGTATCGAGTTTACTGAATACGCTACACCTGATGCAGATTATATGGATAAAGTGTTTACCGATTTTGGTTTTTCAAAGCTAAAAACATTTAAAGGTAAAGACATTGTTTATTACAACCAAAACGATATTCACTTTTTACTAAATAATGAACGTGATGGTTTCTCTGCAGAATTTGCAAAAAGCCATGGCCCTGCAATTTGTTCTATGGGCTGGCGTGTTGAGAATGCCCAACAAGCATTTGACACCGCAGTAGCACGTGGTGCAAAACCTGCAACAGATTCAACCCACAAAGACCTTCCATACCCAGCAATCTACGGTATTGGCGATAGCTTAATTTATTTCATTGAGCAATTTGGTGACAAAGGTTCAATCTATGAGCAAGACTTTGAAGACTTAAGCGAACAAAATATCGTTGCTGATAAAGGCTTTATCCGCATCGACCATTTAACTAATAACGTTTATAAAGGCACGATGGAAACATGGGCTAACTTCTATAAAGACGTATTTGGTTTTACTGAAGTTCGTTACTTTGATATCAAAGGCCAAAAAACAGCCTTGATCTCGTATGCACTTAAATCACCGTGCGGCACCTTTTCTATTCCAATCAATGAAGGTAAAGGCAACGATAACAACCAAATCGATGAATACCTTGGTGAATACAATGGCCCAGGCGTACAGCATTTAGCATTCTTAACCGATGACCTAGTAAGCTCACTGGATAAGCTTGATAAGTCAACCATTGCCACGCTTGATATTATCCCAGAATACTACGATACAATTTTTGACCGTGTACCTTGGGTTGCTGAAGATAAAGAAAAAATCCGTGAACATCAGATCTTAGTTGATAGCCAAAGTGAAAATTGCTACCTATTGCAAATTTTCTCGAAAAACTTATTTGGCCCAATCTTTATCGAGATGATCCAACGCGTTGATGACGGCGGTTTTGGTGAAGGTAACTTCCAAGCACTGTTTGAATCAATCGAGCGCGACCAAGAGCGCCGCGGCGTTTTATAAGCACCGTATTGTAAATTTAAAAAGCAGCGTACTTCGCTGCTTTTTGTCGTTTCATCAATATTATAAATGACAATCTGAATTTCACTGTTTAAATCGCGCTATTCATCACCATATCCACTGTAAAGCGCGACTGACTAAACCAAAGGAAATGTAATGAGTTTAATTAACGAAACCCATGATATAAATTTAACTAGCTGGGTAGCCTCAGCGAACGTTGCAAATTGTGACTTCCCGATCCAAAACCTACCATTTGCAGAAGTACGTCGTAAGAATTCTGACGAAGCTTTTCGTGGTGCCGTCGCCATTGGTGACCAGGTTATCGATCTTGCCAAAGTAAACGAACTAGCTATTTTCTCAGGCGATGCACAAACAGCCGTAGCAGCCGCAAGCCAAGCGACATTGAATGAATATATGGGCCTTGGTCAGCAATATTGGTCAGCACTGCGTTTAGCTCTTTCTAAAGCATTACGCGAAGGCGCCGCTGAACAAGCTCAATTAAGCGAAGCACTAATTGCCCAAGCAGACATTGAGTTTGCATTACCGTGTCGGATTGGCGATTACACTGACTTTTATACCTCTATCTATCATGCAACAGCAGTCGGTAGCTTATTCCGTCCTGACAATCCGTTACTGCCTAACTATAAATGGGTACCCATTGGTTACCATGGCCGTTCTTCATCTATTGATGTATCAGGACAAACATTCCATCGCCCGAATGGTCAAACTAAAGCGCCAGACGCAGAAGTACCATCGCTTGGTCCGTGTAAACGTTTAGATTATGAGTTAGAACTAGGTATTTACTTAGGTAAAGGCAATGAACTAGGCGATGCCATTGCTATTGAAAATGCAGAAAACCACGTGTTTGGTTTTTGTGTATTCAATGACTGGTCAGCACGTGATTTACAAGCATGGGAATATCAACCATTAGGGCCATTCCTTGCGAAAAACTTTGCTTCAACGGTATCACCGTGGATTGTCACCACCGAAGCGTTAGCGCCATACAAAACCTCATGGACGCGCGATGAAAATGATCCGCAGCCGTTAGATTACTTAGAATCAAGCCAGAACCGTGAGCTTGGCGCCTTTGATATAAAAATGGACGTGCAAATTGAAACCGCCAAAATGCGTGAACAAGGTGCGGCGCCATCATTAGTCTCTAAATCAAGTTTCAAACATTCATACTGGACAGTGGCACAAATGGTGACTCACCACACAGTAAATGGTTGTAACTTTATGCCGGGTGATATGCTGGGTTCAGGTACGCAATCAGGCCCAACTCACGAAGAAGCCGGTTCACTGTTAGAGCTTTCTCGTGGTGGTAAAGAAAAAATCACCCTTAATAATGGTGAGCAACGCAGCTTTTTAGAAGATGGCGATAACGTTATTATGCGTGGTTGGTGTGAAAAAGCCGGCTTTGCTCGTATCGGTTTCGGCAGCGTTGAAGGAACAGTTCTTCCTGCTAAGTAGCTAAATTGTAAACATTTATTAAATACATTTATTATAAGGAGGCGACCAACGCCTCCTTTTTTAAGATTAATTACAATTTTTTACTGGCTTTTTCAGCTCAGATTGCTATCTTAATTCGGTTAATAGCCAGTATTTATAAGCCATGTCAGCATTTATTAAGTCTTTTTATCACAAATTATTCCCAGCTAGACAGCTGTTGATCCGCCAAAATGGTGAGGTTAAACATGTGATATTAGCACCTTGGTTACAAGTTTCGGCTGTAGTGGTTGTTTTAATTGCTTTAGCTTGGTTGACGGTATCTACTCTACAAATTTATTCGCAAACTAACAAAATCTCCGATATTGAGCAAAACCAACTATCAAAACAACAACAGTGGCAACTGCAAAAACAACAACAACAACAGCAATACGAAAAACAATTAGCGCAGCTTGCCGAATTGGAACAAAAACATGCTTTATTGCAGAGCATGATTGATTCTTTACCTGAGTCGATGAGCAATCCAACAGAAGATGCCGCAACAATCGAAAATGTCGCTCCGAACGAGCAACAAGACGATTTTCATGAGCCACTCGTTGATGAAAAAAACCCACAAAATGCACAAGCCAATTTACTTTCAGTTGAGCAACGCTTTGCTCAACTCGACGCTCACTACTTAAAAAGCTTTTTACAAATTGAGCAACAAATAGAGTTACGTCACCAAGATATTTTAACCATGCTCAAAGGTGCAGGGCTTGATAGCGCCTTAGCGCGTAATCTCGATGGTGACATGACAGAAACCGCACAAGGTGGTCCATTGGATTTATTTGATGAATCTAAGATCCCAGCTGAGTTTTTAGTCATCGCCGATAAACTGCTGGCGTTGAATAAGCTTGAAAATTTACTCAGTGAGTTACCGCAAACTCTGCCAGCAGCGAATTATTATATTTCGAGTAGTTTTGGCCTACGTAAAGACCCTGTAAATAATCGCCATGCTTATCACAAAGGGGTCGATTTAGCGGGTTGGCATAAAACCGAAATCTTTGCCCCTGCTGATGGGATTGTACTACGTGCAGGGCGTAACGGTGGCTATGGTAACTTTATTGAACTGCAACATAAAAATGGTTTTGTAACGCGATTTGGTCACTTAAATAAAATCAACGTAAAAAAAGGCCAAACGGTAACTAAAAATGATGTTATTGGCTTAATGGGCAGCACTGGCAGAAGTACCGGTACTCACCTACACTATGAAGTATTACTTAACGACAAACATGTCAATCCTGTCAAAATAACAAAGGCGCTTTCTCGTGTTCGGTAGAAAAAAATCAACTGTAAGTAACTCTTCTGATTCGCAATTAAAAAGAACCAACCACACGCCATCGATCATTTCTGAAGATGTTCGCTTAACCGGCAGTTTGGTTAGCCAAGGCGAAGTACAACTTGATGGTCGTATTGATGGTGATGTTCGCGTCAACCACTTAGTTATTGGTAACACTGGCTGTGTAGAGGGCTCTGTGGTTGCTGAAAGCGTGATTGTAAAGGGCAAGATCATTGGCTCACTCAATGCCAGCAAAGTGGTTATTGAGCGCTCGGCGCAAGTGCATGGTGATGTTTACCAAGATACACTCAGTATTGATGCTGGCGCCATTATTGAAGGTAACTTAAAACAACGTCATGAAGCAGAAACCGTTGAGTTAATTACTAATAATACCGAATCAAAAGCCGAGCTTAGCTCAGTATTGAGTGAAGGCGATAACGACTTGTCGTTCTTCAATAAACAAGCCGCAGAAAAAGAGTAAACTATTTTTTCTTAGTGATGTACATCGTAATATCGGCAGTGAATACCAGTTCACTGCGGGTATTATAAAGTTTAACCGGCACCAGCAAGTCTTCTTTATCCTGCCATTGTCTTGGCATAGTTATTTTAGCTACAGCGGTCACATCGGTGTCCACTTTCGCTAAATACTGCACCGTCATCCCTTTAGGGATCCAACGATGGGTTTTATACGGCACCGTTGCATCAACCATCACGCCAGCACACAACTCAGCTAAATTACATTGTGCGATGGCATGAATAGTACCAATATGATTATGCACACTACGGCGGTTTTTCACTACAGCACTGCAATACCCCTCTTTTACGTCCAAAATAGTAGGTTTCATCGAGCCAAAATAAGGCGCTTTAAAGCACACTACTTTGCTAAATAGCCAATTACCTAGCGGTAAATTTTTTAATTTTAACCATGTTTTTAAAACCACTGATTTGTCACTCATAACTTTCTTAATTAAAAGGCATATGCATTAAAATTAACACATCAGACCAGATAGCAGAAGTGTATTTATTTATCTCACTGATAATATTCTTGCAGGTCGGTCATATGGCCTTTCTTTTTTATTTCTACAGACTTAAAATACGCGGCAAAAGGAGCCTTCATGCCAACAACCGATCACCGCAGTCAGCTTAGTGTTATTTTAATTCTTGCCTTACTGGTTATATTTTGCCCATTAGCAATTGACATTTACCTACCTGCGTTTCCAACCATTGCGGAACAATTTCAAGTCGGCGAAAAACAGGTGCAACAAACCGTTGCGATTTTTATGCTCACGGTTGGCTTGGGGCAATTAATTGCTGGCCCTCTAGCTGATAAGTTTGGCCGCAAGCCTGTTGCGCTCAGCGGTATCATACTTTATGCCGTTGCTTCGCTTGGTGCTTATTACGCGCCACATTTTAACGCTATGTTGCTAGCACGTGCAGTGCAAGGTCTGGGCGCATGTGCAACATTTGTGGTTGCTTTTGCCATCGTACGGGATCGTTTTGGTAGTGAGCGCAGCGCACAAATGATCACCTACTTAAACGGTATTGTTTGTTTCATTCCTGCCTTAGCGCCCATTTTAGGTGCATGGCTTACATTGCAGTTTGGTTGGCGAATGAATTTTCTGTTTTTAGCTGGCTTTGCGTTATTGGGCTTATTGGTTACTTTATTGATGTTCAAAGAAACACGCCCTGCCGACAGCGTATATCATGGCCACATTCTCGATTTAAGGCGCTTTATTCCCATCATTAGCACCCCACTATTTCTTTTTAATAGCTTAATTTGCATGGTGGCTATGTCGGCAATATTAGTGTTTGTAACACTCGCTCCTGGTTGGCTTATCACTAAACTCGGCGGCTCTGTCGGTAGTTTCACCTTTTGGTTTACTCTCAATGCCGTACTGAGCATTGTCGCAAGTTTTATCACGCCGCTTTATATTAAGCGTCAACCAAAGCGTGCCCTTAAGGTAGGATTATTACTGCTTGTATTATCTGGTGTGCTGATGCTTAGCCTTAGCCAATATAAAACGCCACTGGCTTTAATGGCGCCCATGTTTATTGCTGCCTTTGGTTTTGCATTAACCTTAGGCTCAGCCGCAGGCAGAGCATTGAGCTTATTTCCACGACAAGCAGGAACAGCGTCAGCACTCATTGGCGTTATGCAAATGAGTGGTGCTAGCTTACTGGTTTTTACTACCCAATTTCTCAATTTAACCACGCCTTTGTTAATTGGCCTGCATTTTCTTTTGCTAGTCCCTTTTACCTACTTTGCATTTATCAATCATCGTATATCATAAAAAAGGACAGTAACACTTTCTCACTACTTTCTAGGTAGTGAGAATCATTATATTTTATTTACCCACTTAGACATCCACTTATACCCATTAGTTATAAAAAAGTGATAATAAGATTATTTTATTCCTTTTTTATGAACAATCTTCCCTTGCACTGCAGTGAATATTAATTTAATGTAAAATTTCGTTAACTAAAAGTTAACCAAATAACATTCTAGGGATACATAATATGAACACGAATAAACTCGCATTGGCACTCATCATCAGTGGTTTGTGTACAACTGGCAGCGTTGCAGCAGCGAACGATCGCTATATCATCCAAGTTGATAACAATAAAAAAGGCGTCGTGAAAGCACTCGCTAAAAAACTCGGTGGTGATATCAAAGTTGATGGTAATGGCTTCATTGCCGCACAATTTACTGGCCATGATTTAGCAAGCATTAAAGGCCTGTTAAACAACCCACATATCAAGCTAATTGAAGAAGATCAAAAACGTGTGCCGATGTCTACTTACAATGATGACCCCGGCAATGCAATGGTGCAACAACTTACACCGTACGCTGTATATCAATCGCAAGCAGATCAACTGACCTTTGATGCCAACGCAGGTATGAAAGTTTGCGTGATTGACTCAGGCTTAGACAGTTCAAATCCCGATTTTATTTGGGGTAATATTACTGGCGACAACAACAGCGGCACTGGTAATTGGTTCGATAATGGCGGTCCTCACGGGACTCATGTCGCAGGCACAATTGGTGCGGCAGATAACAATGTCGGTGTTGTCGGTATGGCACCCGGTGTCGCCATGCATATTATCAAGGTATTTAATGCTGAAGGCTGGGGTTATTCATCTGATTTAGCACACGCGGCAAACCTATGTTCCCAAGCGGGTGCTAACATTATTAGTATGAGCTTAGGCGGTGGTGGCTCCAACAGTACCGAGTCAAATGCATTTGCAAACTTTACTCAAGCTGGTGGTTTAGTCGTTGCAGCTGCTGGTAATGATGGTAATAATGTGCGTTCTTACCCTGCGGGCTACCCTTCTGTGATGATGGTTGGTGCTAATGATGCTGACAACCAAATCGCTGATTTTTCACAATTTCCAAGCTGTACAAGCGGACGCGGTAAACGAGCAACAACTGACGAAACGATTTGTGTTGAAGTAACAGCCGGCGGCGTAGATACGTTATCAACCTACCCAGCAGGTATGGCTACAGCCGCTGATTTATCAGCAGACAACACAGCATTTGCATCCTCTGCAATGGAAAATTCAGGCCAAGTAACCGCCAGTGCATATTATATGGGCACAGCAGAAAGCATCGATACTGGCGCAGCCGGAAAAGTATGCATGATTGACCGGGGTAACATCTCATTTTATGACAAAGTAGCCAACTGTGAGAATTCAGGTGGCATAGGCGCGGTTATTATTAATAACGAAGCGGGTATGTTATACGCTACACTCGGTGAAACGAACGATACTACGATTCCCGCTGTAGGCGCTGCATTTGAGGATCGCAGTGCGTTACTTGCCAGCACTAACATCAGTATCAATATTGGTACCAGCGATTATGGTTATATGAGTGGTACATCTATGGCTACACCTGCGGTATCGGGAATTGCAGCATTAGTATGGTCGCTACACCCTGAGTGTACAGGGACGGAGATCCGCGATGCCCTCAAAGCAACCGCGCAAGATCAAGGTGCATCAGGCCACGACGTTTACTTTGGTCACGGTATCGTTAAAGCAGTTGATGCTGAAGCGTACCTCAGCGCCAATGGTTGTGCAGGCGATAATGGTGGCGGTACACCAACGCCTGGTAATGATGATATCAGCCTTGCTGCCACTGGTTACAAATCAAAAGGCGCAAGCTTTGCTGATTTAAACTGGAGCGGCGCTGCGACCAGTCAAGTTGATATCTATCGTAACGGTAGCAAAGTCTCAACGGTTGCAAACACTAATAGCTATACCGATGCTATTTCTACAAAAGGTGGCGGCTCTTATACTTATCAAGTATGTGAAGCACAAAGCACAACCGTATGCTCAAACAACAGCACCGTTAATTTCTAATTGTTTAATCCAACCTAGCTAAGCGGGCAAATGCCCGCTTTTTCTTTGCCTGTAAGCTTGTTAAGATCAGCCATCTATTGCTAATAAATTGCGCTGATGATCAATCCAGAATTTTTACTGTCGTTTTTAGCGGCCAGCTTTTTAATCGCGGTGGCACCGGGGCCATCAAACGCTTTTTTAATGGCGCAAACCTTTGCTAATGGCCGCACTGCTGGCTTACAAAGTGCGTTTGGCTTTGCCCTTGGTGGTGTAGTGCATACTTTTTTTGCTGTGGTTGGCTTAACTGCAATTTTAAAAGCATCTGCGGTTGCTTACGCGACAGTGCAATATGCAGGTGCCGCTTATTTATGTTACTTAGGCATACTGATGCTAAAAAGTACCTTTGTAACAATAAATGACGACTGTGATGACAAGCCCCATGTCAGCACCAGTAAAAAGCAAAATGTGATGTTTCAAGCAATGATGACGGAAGTGCTCAACCCTAAAGTCGCACTGTTTTTTATTGCCTTTATTCCACAGTTTGTGGATCCGAGTTTATCCAGCTCTACCACATTCCAGCTGGCTTTTTTTGGCTTGCTCTACCCTATTTTCGCATTCCCTATTGATTGCACTTATATTTATTTTGGCGATAAAATTGCCAGTTATTTCAGGGACAACCCAAATACGCAATTGTGGATAGACCGAATTACAGGTATTGTGTTTATAGCACTTGCTATCAACCTTTTAGTGTAAAAAATAATAAGAGTCAGCATGGAACAAAAACAGCAAACATTACCCGCTAAAAAAAACATCGCGCTAGTCGCTCACGACGGAAAAAAAGCCGCATTACAGGCGTGGTGTAATAAACATCGTGATGATTTGAGTCAGCATACCTTGTATGGCACAGGCACCACAGGCCACCTAATAGAAAAAAATACCGGGTTAGATGTAATCAAACTACTTAGCGGCCCAATGGGTGGCGATCAGCAATTAGGCGCTAAAATAGCCGAACACGAAATCCATATGTTGATTTTCTTTTGGGATCCGCTCGCCTCTCAGCCTCATGATCCTGATGTTAAAGCGTTATTGCGTTTAGCAGCAGTGTGGAATATTCCGGTGGCGTGTAATGAAGTGAGTGCTGATATGTTGTTAAGTTCATCATTAATGCATGTAGAGCTCGAGCGCAGCTTGCCAGATTACGAAAAGTATCTCGCAACCCGACAAGTTACGCTATAAACGCAGCCACAGGTTAACGATAAAGCATGCTTGCCCATTTAGTGAGTCCAGCGGTGACACTACCAAAGTGATCACCGTTCACCATTTTAATATCACCTAAGTGCTCGATTAATGCCGCTTTGATCAGCGGTGATTGCGCGCTGCCACCTGTAAGGTAAATCACATCAGGAACTGTTCCTGCATCTTTGATCGCTTGTTTTGCTAAACTCACTATTTGCATAATCGAATCATCAACCGCCACAGCTAAATCAGCTCGTGATAGCACTTTATGTAATTGCGGCGCTAAAAACCCTAATTCACACTCATACTCAGTCGCTGATGAAAGCGCAATTTTTGCCGCCTCCCCTTGCTGTACCAGCTGATGGCCTTGCTTATTTTGCTGCAAATCGATCAGTCGTTGAAATAGCTCAGGTGCTTGTACTTCACGTAACTGTGTAAGTAGTTCTCGGTGATGGTTTTGACTATAGAACTGGCTTTGTAAGTTCACATCGTTAATTTTACAGGCTTGCCAAAATGCTTGATTAGGCAGTGGTAAACCTGATTTAAACTGACTGCCTAATCCTAGCAATGGCATAAGCGCATGGTAGCTCAAAGCAATATCAAGATCATTACCGCCAACACGTTTACCTGTGTGGGCTAAAAAGTCACGATCACGGTCACTACTATCACGAAAGCTAGGCCCCATTTGCACAAACGAGCAGTCACTGGTGCCGCCACCAATATCGATGACTAATACTTTTTGATCGTGTTGTAAGTCACTTTCATAATCAATTCCCGCTGCGAGCGGCTCATACAAGAACGCGACCTCTTTAAAGCCTGCGCGTTTTGCTGCACGCTCTAAAATTCCTAATGCTTGTTGGTTTGATTGCTCTCCACCCACGGCTTGAAAATTTACTGGACGGCCAATAACCGTTTGTGTTAACTCTTTTTGTAGTGATGTTTCAGCACGCTGTTTGATTTTTAAAATCATCGCGGTGGCAATATCTTCAAAGAAGTTGATTTGTCCTTGCTTTAAGCCTATTGCCCCAAAAAATGATTTCGGGGATTTAACAAAGTAGCCTTCTTCAGGAAACTGCACATATTCATTAATGGCTTCGCGGCCAATAAAAAGGCTTTCATCACCTGGAGCTAGATCTAAATCAGACTTGATCCTTACCATAGTATTAAGCAGGGCTTGGCGCTGAGTTTTAAAATCACTTTCATATGCGCTGCCAGTTAAATGCTGGGCAACAAAATCAACGACTAATGCACTATGATGGGTGTACAAAGTAGATGGTAAGTAGTGCTTTCCTTGTTCTAACGGTACTAGCTCGACAGCGTTTTGTGCATTCATTACACCCATTGCACAATTAGAACTACCATAATCAAAACCAACAAACATCCCGCCACCACTACTTATCAAAAGGCCGCGCAATTTAGCATACTTATAGGCTTTTTTAAACGTTATTCAGCTTTACGCTCGCGGATAAAACTGGCAAAGCGTGGCAGGCCATTTTTGGTAAAGCCATGATAGCGATACGTGATCGTTGCACCAATTGGCGGTGGGGTTTGTCGTTGCTGATCGGTAAATCCAGTACCAATATTAAATTGTAAACCCTGTGCGGTTTCTACGCGCAGCGCCCCTAACATCGTTTGGTACTTGCCTTTGCCGGGTAAATGTTCAATCACCACCGCTTCATTATCCAAATAGGGCTTTAGCTTTAACAGCGCGTCACTGCGACCACTTTTATGTGTGGCCGTGGCTAAGTGCAACATCACGCCTTCACCACCTTGTTCAATTACCTGCTCAAAAAAGGCTGATAGCGCTTGCTCTGTATTAAAGTGATGTTGCTGTACAGCCTGAATATGCGGACGATTTAAGCGATTCACTAAATTAAGGTAGTTTTGATAACGTACTTGAAAAGGCGTTGTTTGATCTGGCATATCAAAAACCTGATAGGTTACTGTTTGCCAGTCACTGTCGCGTGGTTTTAGCGTGCGTACAATACCGCTTAGTGCTGCAAAATCACCGCGTTTAGTCCATAGTTCTCCGTCTAATCGCAGATTAGGTAAATCAGCCACAAACCACGCTGGGGCATGTATCAGGTTATCATTTCGAGTTATAAACTCAGTGCCAGTCCAAATAGCCCGTACCCCATCAAATTTTTCACTCACTAAATAATTTTCGATGGCGGGTGCTTGGTCTTGCTGATAAACCTTGGCAAGCTGGGCATTTGCAGTAGATTGTGGTTCAGTTGCCCAACAACTAAAACTAGTGAGCAACAACCACATTATGGTTAGTCCTTTTAGCATATCAGTCCCTTGTTTATAGCTAAGTAGACTAAACTATAGCTTAATTTGTACCCATTGCCATAGCTGTTGTAAATTATCCATTCGCGAAAATGCCAAACTTAAATCATGCTCTAAAGTGTGCTTATTCGGTATTGCAACCACCGCTACCTTCGCATTGCTAGCAGCGGTTACGCCGGTGTGAGTATCTTCTACCGCAATTGCTTGCTCGGCTGCAATCCCTAAGGTTGAAAGCGCGAGTAAATAAGGATCGCCTGCTGGCTTTGGATTTTGCACATCATCTTTGGTGATAATGCAGTCAAACAGCTCATAAAAGCCATGCCCTTTTAAAATAGGTAAAGCTTCAAGGCGAGCACTGCCTGTAACCAGTGCCATCTTTAAACCGCTTTGCTTCACATTGTGCAACACGTCTTTAGCAAAAGGCATAAGGGCTGGCAGTTGTGTCTGCACAAATTGCTCAAATGCATCATATTTAGCTTGCGCTAACCACTGTGGTGAAACCGATAAATTATATTGCTCAACCACTGCAATCGCCGCCTCTAACGTCGGCCGACCGGAAAAACGTTGGCAAAACTCATCTTCATCATAACTTACACCAAACGGTGCTAAAATATCATTCCAGCAGCTAAAATGGACACTTTCAGAATCAACTAACGTGCCATCCATATCAAATAATACCGCTTTTAAAGTCATCCTCATTCCTTTATTTCAACAATAAAAAAAGGTGCACAAGGCACCTTCACAATCAATAGATTACTCAGTTAAACCCGCCGGCGGCTCAGCAAATGCCTCTTCACCCGTTTCTACATCAACCAGTTCATAACCACGCTCTTTTCTAACCACTTTTAGTACGGGTTTGGCAAATGCTGTTTTAAGCCGTTCAGCATCATCTTGCAGTGCTTCTAGCGTATTACCAAAAGGCGCTGCACCGGTTTCTGACCAATTCGTTACTTTACCATTGAGGTTATATTCAACCTCATGAATTTGATATTGCGCCGCTTCATCTTTGGTTGCTTCACAAAAAATCACTCGGTAGTTCCAAAATCCAGCCATTGCTCTTCTCTTTTAAATTTAATTGTCGCTACTTTAGCAGCTCTAATAAGGCTTTTCACTAGCGTAAAACAAAAAGCCCGCAAATAATGCGGGCTTGGATCTACTTAACTAAAATGGAGTTTAGTAAAACTTAACTTTAAATTCTGCACCGATATAGCGCTCTTCATTTACCATACCTGTGTTGTTATTAAAGTCGATTGCACCGATTACTTGTTGCTCGTCAAATAGGTTACGTACAAACGCAGATACTTCATACTCATAATCACCTTCAGCCCAGTTATAACCCGCACGTAGGCCTGTTTCTAATAGTGATTTACCTTCAAACTCAACTGACTCATATAAGAAGAAGTCAATTTCGCTGCGGTATGAAATATCGGTATAAGCGAAGAAGTCACCACCAGCCAGCTCTTTAGTATAACGAAGTGTTAAGTTAGAGATCCATTCAGGCGCATGCGGAAGGCTATTACCATCCAAAATAGCGCGATCTTCAGGGCCAAATGCGCCTGGAACTTGGAATGTAGGATCTTTCACGGTGCACTGCGCACATACTGCAACAGCGAGATCATTATCTTTCAGCTCAGTTTTGTTATAGCTTAAATTAAAGGTGGCATTCAACTCATCAGTTAATACCCACTCAGTATCTAACTCAAAACCATAACCGGTCGTTTTATCAGCATTTACTAAACGGTTAAAGTTAGCGCCACCACCTACAGCCGTTAACTGTTGGTCATCCATTTGATAGTAAAAAACAGTCGCGTTTACGCGACCACGGCCATCTAATACATCTGATTTGATACCTGTTTCGTATGATGTAACAGTCTCTGACTTAGCAATCGTTACTTCATCGCCAAATAAAATACGGCCCTGAATACTTGGCGCTCGGAAGCTATTCGCAATACGTGCATACCAGTTAACATCATCGTTGATTTTATAGCTTGATGAAATATCCCAGCTGATGTGATCATCACTAGGGTTTTCAGTTAAAAACAGTGCACCACCGCCAGCAGGACTTAATGTACGATTTGCTGAGAATTCTTTATCATCATCAGAATAACGAAGGCCAGCAGTCACTTTAAAGTCATCTGTTAGTGTGTAGTCAACCGAGCCAAATACCGCCCACGCTTTAGTGTCTTGCTGTTGAATAACATAACCATTTAATGCTCCATTAGCAGCAGTATCATAACTATAGTTTTCAATGGTTAACGCTTCATCAAAGTAAAATACGCCGACTTGATAATTTAAGTCACCCGCAAAGTTGCTTGATAAACGAAGTTCTTGCGTGTATTGGTCATGCTCAGGAATACCATCAGCACTTTCTGAAGAAAATGGAATAAACCCAGGTCCCATTGCAACAGGTACGTCATTAATTGCATACCCACCATAACCACCATCGATGTCTGCACGAGAATAAATTTCTGCGCTTTCCCATGCTGAGATAGAGGTAATTGTATGGTTAGCTAAATCCCACTCAAGCTTTAAGCTTGCACCTTGAGAGTCAACTTGTTGTGTTGCACGTGATGCTGCATCGTGAAAAACAACATCATGCTCATAACCATCAACTAAGTCATTGCTACCTTGCTTGATAACATTGGCACGGAACGCAATTGGAGAACCATCCATATCGCGGATATGGTAGTTAAATAAACCAGTGAAATCGTCACCTTCATACAAAAATTGAATACGAGCAGCTTGATCTGTATAACCACCTAAAGCATCTTTTTGCTCAAAGCCAGGCGCACGATTATCAATATAATCGTCTTTATCTTGCCACAATACAGAAACACGTGTTGATAAACGGTCTGTTAATGCACCACCTACCGCGCCTTCAAAATCAACTGCACCACGGCTACCATATGATACTGAACCATAACCATCAAAGTCTTGGCTTGGTTTAACTGTATCAAATTTGACTAGGCCCGCAGGCGTGTTACGACCAAACAAAGTACCTTGGGGACCACGTAAAACTTCTACGCGTGCCACATCAAATACAGGGAAGCCTTTTAAAATAGCATTTTCTTGGACAACTTCATCAACTACTAATGATACTGGCTGTGAAGCATTTAAATCGAAATCGGTATTACCTAGGCCACGAACATAAAAGCGTGGGAAAGAGCGACCAAATGAAGATTCAATAGATAAGCTTGGGATTTTCGCATTCATAAAACGAATATCCATACCAGCAGAGCTGTATGCATCTAAGTTATCACCTTGTAGAGCAGAAACCGCCACAGGTACTTCCTGTGCATTTTCTACACGCTTACGTGCAGTGATTTGAATAACTTCTAATTGCTTGCTTTTTGCACTTGGAGCTTGTTCATCAGCTGCAAGAGTAGAAAATGAAGTACCTGCTACGGCAGAGAACAACGTTGCATTAATTAGGGTTGCTAACGTAGATCTTTTCATTGCTTTCATGTCGGGTTTTAACCTTTTTAGTGCACTCTTGTTCAACGGTTGGTGTGTTGCGCCAAATTCACTCGGCGGGCTCGGCCAATTTTTCGCGCCTTAAGTTAAGCTGCGCGGACCTCTTTGTCGAGAGTGCAAAACGAAGTAAAGAGGCTGAACGAACGATGAAGATTATAGCACTGTGTGACAGTTTTGCTGCATAAATATGTACAATAAAACAAACTTTTTACAACAAATAACGACATGATAAGCGAACTTTGACGATTTTATGCAAATATATTTATTTTATGCGGACATTTGTCCTGTCAATCACATTACTGTAAATGTATTAAGCATCAATAAATAGGGGGCGCTAATTAACTATAATGCTCAATGGGTAAACCTAGCATAGCCAAATTTAATTCTGCTATACAATACTTCTGCAAAGTTAATAGATATATTTTATTGATAAGTCACACCTTGTGCTAATGTATATAAACATAACAGAGCTAATCATTAAGGAATAAGATGGATCTCACCTCAACACTTTCAAAAAATTGGTCGGTACTCTTTATACGCGGCTTAATTGCAATCATTTTTGGTGTGATCACTTGGTTTGCACCGAGCGCCTCACTGAGTATTATGCTGTTATTTTTTGCCGGCTATTTTTTATTTGATGGCATGCTAAGAACATGGATCGCTTGGAATTCTAAGCAACACAACCCTTATTGGCGCTGGTTATTGGCTGGTGGGGTGTTATCAATCATCGCAGGGCTTGTTACCCTATTTGCGCCGAACGTTACCGCGATACTATTACTTTATTATGTCGCTGCGTGGGCCATTGCCATTGGTGCTGTTGAAATTTTTGTCGCACTTAAATTAAGAGCTGAAATTTCAGGTGAATGGCTATTAATTATTACCGGTGCCCTATCAGTATTATTTGGCTTGTACTTAATTTTTAACCCAAGTGCTGGGATCCATACCCTACTTTGGTTAGTCGCCACTTACGCGGTGCTTTTTGGTGCTTTAATCGTACTGTTCTCGTTAAAGCTTAAAAAACTAGCACAGCGGCAATAACTCATAAATAAAGCTGCACTTGGCAATAAACGACTTTTATCAGCTTATATAGATGTACTTGAGCGCTATTTAAGTTATTTCAATGCTCGTCGCGTTAAGGCAATTTCACCATCAATATGAAGATCGCGCTGCGGGAAGGAAATCGTGACGTTATGTTCAGCAAACACTTTATAAATACTAAAGCGAATATCACTGCGCACCTGACGTAGCATGGTTTCTGACTCCGCGCAGACCCAAAATATGGCATTAAACACCAAAGAGCTTTCAGCAAAATCATCAAATAACACCGAATATGCTGGGGTCGGTAATATTGCAGGATGTTCACTTAATACTTGTTTAATTAGCTTTTCAACTAGCAGCACATCCGAGCCATAAGCAACGCCAACACTGACCGAAGAACGCGCATTACGATCTATCAAGGTCCAGTTAGTTACGGTGTTTTCGAGTAGTTGACTGTTTGGTATCAACATATGCACACCGTCATTGCGGCGAATACGGGTGGAGCGGGTATTAATGGTTTCGACTACCCCTTTTGCAGTCCCCACTTCTAAAAAGTCACCAATGCGAATAGGTCGCTCCCACATTAAAATCCAGCCACTGATAAAGTTATTAATAATATTTTGCGCGCCAAAACCGACCCCAATCGCGATAGCACCGGAGACAAAAGCAAATGCTGTAAGCGGAATATTTAGTACTTCTAAAGAAGTAAAAACCAATATCGCAATACTTAACACTAAGTAAATACGCGTAAATAACAGCACTGCATCAGGGTTCATTTTACGTGCTAGTAATGTTTTGCGAATTAAACGACCAATACGGGTTACCGCAAACCACATCGCAAAAAGTATCAACGGTACTTGAATCACTTTGGCGACGGTAATTTCAATGTTGTTATAACTAAAAATTACATACGATAAATATTGAGAGACTAACTCTAACGTCATACTTTTTCCAAAATAAATAAAGCAAAATACCTATACCTAAACCAACTCAAGATGCAAGTTTGGGTATATTCAGGGTTAAGTAAGTTTAGCACGCCATAATGGCATTTACGGAGAAGTTAAAGTTCAATATGTTTTTTATGAACAAATTATTAACATTTTCTTACGAGCAATGCTATATAACTACTGTAAGCTTAAATAAAGCACGAGGAACAGAATAATGTCACAGCTGACTTTGAATCAAAAACTAGCCACTTTGCAACCTTTAGTCGATTTGCAACTGTTTGAATCAAGCCTTGAATATCGCAATAAAATTTTGTCTGTACTTGCAGAGCAAGAACACACTCTTAATTGCATTAACAAAGAGTTCGGTCACCAGCAGCCTGCCAGTTTTGGTAGTGAAAAGAAATTTGTATTAGGTTACAACTAATTTTGCACCGCGTGATTAACTATTTAGTGAATTACCCATTAAGTAATATGACAACAACCAAGCAGTAGCTTTTATATAAGTAATTATATTTTAGCTACTATTTTTAAGTTTTCAGCTATTTTATCTGGAAAATACTCCTTTTGCGCTCAATCCCCTCATTAAACCGATAAACTTTATTGTATATAATCTAAAATTTGCTAAGTTAAGATGCTTAATGCCTTACTTGTATTTTAAAGGCTTATTTTTTTATTGGAGCTCTTATGCGCAAATCTCTCATCGCTAGCACTATCGCCAGCGCTTTATTATTATCAGCTTGTAGTTCACAACAAGTAGCAGACTCACCAGAACACGCATCGCAAGTACAAACTGTTAATGTTGATAATGTATTGATGAAGCCAAGTCCACTGCAATACATGGCACCAGAATTTGATAAATTTGGCACTAAAGATTACGAGCCAGTATTTGACGCCGGTATTGCTCAGCAAAAAGCACAGATTGCAGCGATTGCTAACAACCCTGCTGCTGCAACATTTAAAAACACTCTGGTTGAACTTGAGCTATCTGGCGAATTACTTGACCGTGTATCAACTGCGTTTTATAACTTATCGGGATTGATTTCAGATAGCGAATACCAACGTATTGCCGCTAAAATGGCACCAGTATTATCTGCTCACTCTGATGACATTTACTTAAATAAAGCGCTTTTCTCTCGTGTTGAAAGTATTTATAACAACAAAGCAAGCCTAAACGCTGAAGACCAACGCCTAGTTGAGTTTTACTACACTAAATTTGTCAACGCTGGCGCAAAGCTTAACGAAGCACAAAAAACCAAAATGCGTGAGATCAACGCAGAGCTTGCTAAGTTATCAACGGCATTTTCACAAAACATCCTAAAATCGTTTAAAGAAGATGTGATCCTTGTTACTGACAAAAGTGAACTTGCGGGTCTGTCTGATGGCGAAATTGACAGCCTAGCCGCGGCTGCTAAAAAAGCAGGTAAAGAAGGCTACATGATCACCTTGGTGAACACTACGCAACAACCTATTCTAAGCAGCCTTGAAAACCGTAAACTACGTGAGCGTATTTTTAAAGCATCAGCGACTCGTGCACAAAATACTAACGGCCCTATTATTATCAAAGAAACCAACTTACGTGCACAAAAAGCCGAGCTACTTGGTTACAAAGATTGGGCGTCGTATGTAATGACCACGCGTATGGCTAAAACCACTGAGAATGTATACGGTATTTTAGATGATCTGGCCCCAAAAGCAGTAAACAAAGCCAAAGCGGAAGCTGCTGAAATCCAAAAAGTGATTGATGCATCTGGCGAAACCTTTGCACTACAACCTTGGGACTGGGCATTCTACTCAGAAAAAGTACGTCAAGCTAAGTATGACCTAGATCCAGCGCTTGTTAAGCCTTACTTTGAAATGCAATCAGTGATCCATGACGGCATGTTCTTCGCAATGGAAAAACTATACGGCATCACCTTTAAAGAGCGTAAAGATTTACCTGTCTATCACGAAGACGTCATGGCATTTGAAGTATTCAACGCCGATGGTAGCGCAATTGGTTTATTCTACATGGACCCTTATGCTCGTGAAGGCAAGCGTGGCGGTGCATGGATGAGCTCATACGTGGGTCAAAGTGGTTTAAAAGGCACAAAACCTGTTATTTATAACGCGCAGAACATTCCTAAGCCTGCGGATGGTCAACCAACGCTGATGACGTTTTCTGAAGTAACCACTATGTTCCATGAATTTGGTCATGCGGCGCACGGTTTATTCTCAGACGTTAAATACCCAAGCCTTGCCGGTACTGCAACAGCCCGTGACTTTGTTGAGTTCCCATCACAAGCGAACGAAGATTGGAACATTGAACCGACGGTACTTGCTAACTACGCTAAGCACTACAAAACGGGTGAGCCAATTCCAAAAGAGCTACTAGCAAAAGTACTTGAATCACAAAACTTTAACCAAGGTTTTGGCACCACTGAATACTTAGCTGCAGCATTACTTGATATGGAATGGCACTCATTTGGTGCTGATACTGAAATTACCGACGTACAAAAATTTGAGCATGAAGCGCTTGAAAAACACGGTATTGCTTATTACCCAGTACCACCGCGTTATAAGTCTTGCTACTTTAGCCACACCTTTGCAGGCGGTTACTCAGCAGGTTACTACGCTTACCTCTGGACTGAAGTATTTGCAGCCGACGCATTTGCGCACATGACAGAGCAAGGCGGTCTTACTCGTGAAAACGGTGATAGCTTCCGTAAAGAGATTCTATCAAAAGGTAACAGCCGCGACTTAATGCAAAGCTACATTGAGTTCCGTGGTCAAAAGCCAACCACCGACGCACTACTGAAGCGCCGTGGTTTAGTTGAATAAAGTAAACTGATATTACTGGGAGCCCGCACTGGGCTCCCATTTTTATAGCAGTCGTCTGATATTTTTTACCTTCTAACTCAAAGCTACGCTTACCACGACATAATTATGCTAGTCTGAATAAAAAAATTCAGGCCTCCAATATGAAACATTCTCTTTTATTTTCAAGCTGTTTACTACTAGGTGCATGTGCGACTCAACCTACAGAGCGCGCCGATATAGTGATCACTAATGCCACGGTTATTGATGTAAAAACAGGGCAGCTTAGTGCGGATCAATCACTTGCCATCCGTGATGGTGTGATCATTAAACGCAGTAACCAGTCGCTACAAAATAACTATATTAGCGATAATTACATTGATGCCAATGACCAATTTTTGATGCCAGGGCTTTGGGATATGCACGTCCACTTTGGTGGCGGTGAAGAACTCATCGCTGAAAATAAAGCATTATTGCCCCTATACCTTGCCTATGGTGTGACTACAGTACGCGATGCTGCCGCTGATTTAAGTGAATCGGTTTTGAGCTGGCGAGAGCAAATTAATAACAACCAATTAGTGGGCCCAACAATTTATACCTCAGGACCAAAACTTGAAGGTAAAGACTCAATTTGGCCTGGGGATTTAGAAGTTGCAACAGTGGCAGAAATGAATGCCGCAATAGATAGCCTTGCTGCCATGAATGTAGACTTTGTGAAAATCACCGACAGCGCATTAACGCCAGAGCTGTATTTAAAAGCCGTTAAAGAAGTAAAGAAACGCGGTTATCAAATATCAGGGCATATTCCATTTTCGTTATCGGTAACAGACGTATCGAATGCGGGGTTAGACGCCATCGAGCACATGACTTACTTATTAAAAGCCGCCGCAAGCAACGAGCCTGAAATATCAGCAAAAGTGGCCGCTGGGGAGCTGAGTTATCGCAGCGCCTTACCTATTATCACCGCCAATATTGATACTCAAACGGCTTTAAATAAATACGCCGTGTTGGCTGAAAATAACACCGCAGTGGTGCCTACTTTAATTGGTGGTCAGATCACCGCGTACATTGATGAAGATAATCATCAAGATGATGAATTTTTAAACTACCTTGGTAAAGGCCTTAAAGCCACTTACCAATGGCGTGTAGATAGAGCAAATAAAGATACACCAGCACAAATTAAGCAACGTAAAGAGCGCTTTATAAAAACCGCACAGTTACTGCCACTGGC
Organism: Pseudoalteromonas prydzensis; assembly: GCF_011050055.1. Classification (GTDB taxonomy): domain Bacteria; phylum Pseudomonadota; class Gammaproteobacteria; order Enterobacterales; family Alteromonadaceae; genus Pseudoalteromonas; species Pseudoalteromonas prydzensis_A. The sequence continues at coordinate 83,878 of NZ_DRGM01000211.1, forward strand.
GCAACAAGCCGGCGTACCCATTATTGCCGGAACCGATGCTGGCTTTTTAAATTCATATATTTATCCTGGTTTATCACTGCATCAAGAATTGGCTATTTTTAGTGACTACGGCCTAACACCGCTGCAAACACTGCAATCAGCAACCCTTGCTGGGCCAGAGTTTTTAGGTAAGCGTGAGCAATTTGGTGACCTGACTGAAGGTAAAACCGCAGATATCATTTTTCTAACTGCTAACCCATTGCTTGATGTGCGTAACACCCAAAAACTCAGCGGGGTTATTTCGCATAGTCGCTATTACAATCAAGCCGCACTTGAGCAGCTAAAAGCCGCTGCCAAACAATTTGTTAGTTCACAACAATAAATTAATCAATGGGCTCAGGTTACTTCACTGAGCCACTCCCTTTAATGCCCGTTGTAGTATACACTCGCGTTTTTAGTTTGGAATAAGCAACACTATGGGCTACTTATTTGCCGTCACTCTATTATGGGCGTTTTCATTTAGTTTAATTGGCGTATATTTAGCGGGTCAAGTTGATGCTTGGTTTAGTGTATTAATTCGCGTAGCCCTCGCCACACTGCTATTTTTACCGTTTTTAAAACGAACACCTCCCCCACTTGCGTGCAAACTCATGCTGATAGGCGCAGTACAACTCGGGATTATGTATAGCTTTTACTACCACTCATTTTTGTTCTTAAGTGTGCCTGAAGTACTGCTATTTACCGTAATGACCCCGCTTTACATCACGTTATTAAACGATGCATTTAACAAACAATTTAACCCACAGTTTTTTATCGTCGCATTTATTGCCGTCTTAGGTGCCATTACTATTCGCTATGAAAACTTAGACAGCAACTTCTTAGTCGGATTATTACTGGTACAAGGCGCGAATATTAGTTTTGCTACAGGGCAAGTAACCTATAAACGCTTAATGTTGGATAAGCAGCTTGATGATAAAACCGTATTTGGCTGGTTTTTTATTGGCGCACTCATTATTGCAAGTAGCTGCTATGTCTTATTTGGTGATTCAAACAAATTACCAAGCACGTCAACACAATGGGGCATACTAATTTATTTAGGAATTGTGGCATCCGGTATTGGCTATTTTATGTGGAATAAAGGCGCAACTATTGTCAATGTGGGCGCACTGGCGGTGATGAACAACTTGCTTATTCCTGCGGGCATTGTTGTTAATGTGCTTATTTGGAATAGAGATGCAGACCTACTTAGATTAAGTATTGGCGCGGGAGTGATACTTTTTGCCTTAGTAGTAAACCAAATAATGACGAAAAGAGCCAATTAATTACTCTGTAGTGAAACTGTCACTAATAATTAGTAAGGTAGCGTCCACTTTGATTTTTAAGGACAAATAATGAAACACACACCTATACTAGCTAGTTGTTTATTATTAATTACACTCACTGGCTGCGCTGACGATACAGAAATAGTCGAAAAAGAAGTGGTTGTCACCAACACTGAAGTTGAAATTGTTAAAGTTCCTACCCCGGTTATTGTTGAAGTAGCGCAAGGTACAAATATTCAACTCGGTGCTCGTCCTGACTACTTAATTGACGATATGACTACCAGCGCTCTAAAAACAAAATTAGAATCGTGCAAAGACGGCCCTTTTTATCGTACTGATTTTTCAATTGGTCATCGCGGTGCACCGATGCAATACCCTGAGCATACTCAAGAATCTTACATTGCAGCGGCTCGGATGGGCGCGGGCATTGTTGAGTGCGATGTGACGTTTACAAATGATAAAGAGCTGGTATGTCGCCATTCACAATGTGATTTACATACCACCACTAATATTTTAGCGATCCCAGAACTTGCCGCTAAATGCAGCGTACCATTTACGCCAGCGGATCCTAACAGTGGTACACCTGCTACAGCTAAATGTTGCACTAGCGATATTAGTCTGGCTGAATTTTTAACCCTTGAGGGTAAAATGGATGGCGCGAACACCAATGCCACGAATGTTAGCGATTATATGCAGGGTACACCGAGTTGGCGCACTGATTTATACGCTACCTCAGGTACACTCATGACTCACAAACAAAGTATTGCACTATTTAAAGAATTGGGTGTAAAAATGACCCCTGAGCTTAAATCTCCTCAAGTGAGCATGCCTTTTAATGGCATGACCCAAGCACAATATGCACAAAAAATGCTGGATGAATACACACAAATGGAGGTGCCCGCAAACCATGTTTATCCGCAATCATTTAACCTAGCCGACGTAGAATATTGGATTAACACTAATCCTGAATTTGCAGCACAAAGTGTTTATTTAGATGGTCGCGACAGCAATGCAGGGTTTGATCCTAATAACGCAGCAACATGGCAACCAAGCATGGCAGAGCTCGCAACTGATGGCGTTAAAATTATAGCGCCCCCTATTTGGGTGCTACTGACTATAGATAACGACAACAATATAGTGCCCTCGCAGTACGCCATAGATGCTAAAGCAGCGGGGCTTAATATTATTGCATGGAGCCTTGAACGCTCTGGCCCTCTAAATGAAGGTGGCGGTTATTATTATCAGTCTATTAGTGATGTTATAGATAATGATGGCGATATGTTCACTGTGGTTGATGTTTTAGCACAAGAGGTTGGTGTAATGGGCATATTTTCCGATTGGCCAGCAACCGTAAGTTACTATGCTAGCTGTAATAAAATGCCTACAAGTATTTAAACTTTAGGACGTGTTTATTTTATCGCGCTCAGTTACCATATATTTTATATACTATTTAATTGAGCGCTTTTATGATCATCCAACACCATAACGCTGACTTGCCTACCCCAACAGGCACTATGCGCACCACTGTTTACCGCCCACAAGTTGATGGGCAATTTCCCGCGATTATTTTTTACTCTGAAATTTTCCAACAAACCGCGCCTATCGCACGCAGTGCCGCTCTTTTAGCGGGCCATGGTTTTGTGGTGTTAGTGCCAGAAGTTTTTCATGAGCTAAATCCGATTGGTACAGTGCTGGCCTATGATGACGCGGGGAAAGACAAAGGCAATGCCGATAAATGGGCAAAGCCGCTTGAATCCCACGACAGCGACACCCAAGCATTAATCGACTTTGCACAAACGCAAGCCTATTGCACCGGCTCAGTGGGTGCTATGGGTGTGTGCATCGGTGGTCACTTAGCTTATCGCGCGGCGTTAAACCCAGCAATTAAAGCAGCATTTTGTTTATACGCCACCGATATTCATAGCGATACACTCCCCGCACAAGCCGGTAATAACTCATTTGAACGGATGGCTGATATTCAAGGTGAAATTCACTTTATTTGGGGTAAGCAAGACCCGCATGTACCACAACAAGGTCGCGCTAAAATTTATCAGCAAGTGGTTGCCACTGGCATTAACTATCAATGGCAAGAAGTAAACGCCCAACATGCATTTATGCGCGATGAAGGCGAACGTTACGATCCAGCCCTTGCCATTGCCATGTACCAGCAAGCTGTGGCGTTATTTAACCGTACTTTATAACGTTATATGTTGATGAGCATAGTCAATACGGTATGTTTTTTAGCTGCTCAAACGATACCTTCATGCCATCCCCTAAATGCAACGGCTCAATTGTATCAATTTTTAAATCAATAAAAGTCGAACTTATCGGCGTTGTTTACACCTAACTTGGGACATATAGTATTTAGCAGAGTAAAATTTAATTCATCAGAAGGAATACAGTTATGACTAAAAAAATACTTATAGTACTTACCTCTCATGCAGAGCTTGGCGATACGGGTCATAAAACGGGATTTTGGATAGAAGAATTTGCCGCCCCTTATTATGCATTTATTGATGCCGGAGCTGAGGTCACACTGGCATCGGTGCAAGGCGGGCAACCACCGATTGATCCAAATAGCACCGCACCTGATGCCGCAACCGACGCCACTAAACGCTTTGACAACGACAGTGCAGCGCAAACATTGATGGCCAACACCAAGTTACTTAGTGAGGTAAATGCAAGCGATTTTGACGGCGTATTTTACCCAGGCGGCCACGGCCCTTTATGGGATTTAGTGGACAATACTGATTCAATTGCACTGATTGAAGAGTTTATTAATACAGAAAAGCCTGTAGCGGCTGTCTGCCATGCAAGCGCAGTATTTTTAAATGTGAAAAACTCAGATGGCACGGCACTTGTTGCTGGTAAAAAAGTAACCGGTTTTAGCAATAGTGAAGAAGACGCCGTGCAACTGACTGACATAGTGCCATTATTAGTTGAAGACGAACTCATTAAAAAAGGCGGCAATTATCAAAAAACCGATGATTGGGGGGTACTGGCTTTAGAAGACGGCTTACTGATCACCGGTCAAAACCCTGCCAGCTCTGAACTTGCAGCTAAAAAACTATTAACTAAGTTAGGTTAAACTCAATTTAGCGTGTAGCAAAGCCTTGCCCATTGGGTAAGGCTTTTCATTTAAGCATCAAGATGGGTATACTCTGGCAAACTCATTTTCAATTTAAGCTTATGTATGGCAAATCAAAAAAGTTCTTTAAGCATTCCTCCTCTGGCCAGTAAACGCTTTACAATAATTGGCATTATTTTGCTGTGTACCTTATTACAAGTAATTAATAGCTTACCGGGCATAAACCTAAATGGCTTAGGTATTTATCCGCGCAGCTTAAGTGGTTTAAGCGGTATTTTTTTCGCGCCATTTTTACATGGCGGCTGGGCTCATTTGCTCAGTAATTTAATCCCGTTCGCGATACTCGGCTGGCTAGTATGCCAATACAGTGTAAAACGCTTTTGGCTGGTATTTATTTTCACCGCTAGCGTTGGTGGCTTACTAGTTTGGCTATTTGGCCGCGCCAATATTCACGTTGGTTTAAGCGGCGTGCTGTATGGTTTGTGGGGATTTTTAATTTGCTATGGCATTATGCATCGCTCATTTAAAGCCATTGCCATCAGTGTGGTGGTGGTATTTTTATATAGCGGTTTAATTTGGGGTGTACTGCCACAGCGCCCGCATGTGTCGTTTGAAAGCCACTTTTTTGGCGCACTGGCAGGCATTGTTATTGGCTATTATTTAGCAAAACAAGATAAGAAAGTGACGCTATAGCGAGTTGGCGAGTTGGCGAGTTGGCGAGTTGGCGAGTTGGCGAGTTGGCGAGTTGGCGAGTTGAAGATAAAGTATCAATTCTCATCGTCAACTTTCAACATTTCTATCTGTGCTTTCTCAGCCTCGGTTAGCGCTTTATATCCACGCGGATAAGGCCAACCATAGCCCCATCTAAATGTTGTTGGAAAATAGGGGCTGCCGCCCACACGCACACCTGCCAGCATCAGTTGTGCTATTTGTGGTTCGCCTACTTTAGCCACGCATTCTTGTAGTTGTTTATCCGCAAATAGCCTTTGTTCATAGGTACCGCCTTGCCAATAACTATAATCATGGGCGGTACAACAATCTAACCATAATTGTTTTTGTGTGAAAGTACCGTCTGGAAATGAGCTGCATCCATCAGAGGTAAAAGGCTCAATATTTTCGGCTTTGCTATCTAAACAAATTAAACATGCCATTATGACCAAAACTAAACGCATAGACTTTTCTCTAACAAATAACAAAAAATGTGATGATTCAACAGCGCAACGTTAAGGTGATCATCACCACACCATGATCGGTGCTTTGGTCGTCACGCTCAAACTCTGGGTTGATCAAGTGGCGATCATACGTGTGATAGTCACTCACCTCATAAAAACTGTCGTCGTAGCCTGTATCAAACTCACAGGATAACAAAATATAATCAAGTACTGAGCTGCTGGCGCCAAAATAATGTGTTGGTGTACGTATAAACTCTGTTGCAGTTGTTTTTTGTGATTTTACAAACAACTGCCACGCATCATTTAAACAATATTGTGCAAGCTGGGCTTTGCTATCGAACGCAGACACAGAGCGCAGTGAGTCGGTGAGTAAGTGACTCAGTACGCCATCGATTAGATTATTATTAAAATCCCCCATTAGCAGCATAGGGTTTTGCGTGGTCTCACGGCGTTTGATCATTTCCAGCATCAATAGCGTTGCCTCGCTGCCACGTTGAACAGTAGACCCCCAGCCACCCGCAATATCTGCTGTTAAGTGGGCAATAATATGCTGCTCTGGGGCTAACTGGCTGGTTTGCTCAACTTCAAGCATCGGCCGCTTAGATTTAAAATGCACCACATAACAATCCACATCGCCAATATGCGGCATAGCAATGGTGGCCCTGAGCACTTTGCGGCTAAAAGTAAAGTCAGCACTGAGGCCAATTGTTTGCGCAACGTCATTATCGTGCTCGACTGCCGCAATCTCATTGATTGCAAAGCGAGCAGCAATCGCCACCACAGGACGTTTATAAATAAACTCGTCAATCACTTGCGGCTCATCAACCACAGCAAAGTAGTGATAACCCGCTTTATGTAACAGCGTTTTTAGTGATTCAACGCTAAATACTTCTTGAAAGCCAATCACATCCGGTTGATATTCAGTGAGGTAATCAACAATCCAGCGCTGCTTTTTAGCCCATTGCTCTGCGCTATAAATACGCTCAAACTCATAAAACGCATTAGGCGGCTCAAGGTAATTAAACAGGTTAAAAGTGGCTATTTTTAATTGGCTATTTGCTATTACTACAGGCTCAATCGCTGTAGTGGTATTTGCGGTTAATTGTGATTGCTGGTGTGGTGCGCGATTGCTGATAACAAAAATCCTACCTGATTAGTCAAATCGAAAATAATGACGTAATTAACAATTACGCCAATCTAGTCATTTTTCATCCAAATTAAAACAGCCGAAGTTTACCATTGTATGTCAAAACTAGCGTTGCTCATTCACTGCAATACAACAGATTTCAAACACACTAATCTAAGTTCAGGTTTTTTATTATTGCATCACACGCATCTTCAATTAAATCGAGTACCTGCTCAAAACCTTGCTCACCGCCATAATAAGGATCGGGAATTTCATCAATTGTAGATGAACCATAACTTAAAAACAGCGCTAGTTTGTACTGCAAATGCGCAGGACATTGTGCCATTAAGTCTGCCAAATTTTGCTTATCAGCCGCTAAAATCAAGTCAAAATATTCAAAATCATGTTGCTGCACTTGGCGAGCATGGATCCCTTTAAAACTGTAACTACGTTTTAAAGCCACGGCTTGCGAGCGTTTATCCGGTGGATTGCCACAGTGATAAGCCGCAGTTCCCGCTGAATCAACTGCAAGGGTAACGCCTTGTTGTAATGCTTTAGCACGAAGCACAGCTTCAGCCGTTGGTGAACGACAAATATTACCTAAACACACCACCAATATTTTTTTCATTGTTAAGTCCTAGTTCGCCTCATGGCACTAGCTTTACTGAAAACGCTCGTTATTGCCAGCCTTGCAACCAACGTTGCTGATCTTTTAAATCCTGCCAATTAATTGCAACTTGACGCTTAGACATCACCGCTTCAATGATACAGCTGATAACAATACCCTCTTCATCAAACTCCATATCGGTGATTATAAAATGTTTTTCTTTATTGACGGGTGAAACGGCCGTCCATTTACTATGCAGGAGTTTTTTTGGGGTTATTTTATTCATGCTCAGTGCTATAAACCTTTTTCAATAGTTAATTGCATATAGTGTACGTTTATAACACTGATCAAGTTTAAATTAGATAAGCATATTAATACTGTTTTAAAATTGAGTCATCGTAATCATCAGTATTAAGCGTGACATTAAACTGCGCCGCCACAGTATCCAGCTCAGCTTGTTTAACAGCCAGTTCATCCATGGTGATGGTGTTATCGTCTAGCTGCCATAACAGTCGCGAACCGGCATAACTGTAATGGATCGCCAGTAATGCTTGCGGGTCGCCCTCACGCCCTGCGGCTTTTAGCTTAGCCATTTTCCGGGTGATTTTATTAAGCGCTTGTTTTAATTCCCATACGTATACCACTTCGGTCATATAATCGTGACCGCGGTATTTATTCAGCGCCCAGCCGATTGTGATACTGGTGACGATTACACCCAGTAAATTCCAATGAAAATGACTGCCACTTTCATCAGGGAACAACGCAATTAAGGTTTGCGAAATAGCTAAACTGCCAACCGCTAATGCTAAACCACAGCCGATAATAACGCGGTTTAAATGCTTACGATAACGAGCTTTATCAATTTGAATAAGTTGCATAACTGCCTAAGAAAATAAAAACCAAAATTCACAGCCGCCATTGTAACCACAGCCCATAAGCAAACACGAAACTTTTTAAAAATATTTCACCCCTTTTTAATTTACCGCACGTTTTAGTGATAAATACATCATAAATGACAGAGGATTTGCTTATGCAAACAATAGATTTACCACCCACTAATCATGCTTTAAAAACATCAACGGCCATTGTTGGTGGTGCCGCCATGACCTTTGCTGCATTTGCATTTATGCAGTATTTGATAAACGGTGAGCAACGCGCGCCAAGCTTTAATGGTGACAACATCGTTGTAGAAATATTCCAAGCACCAGAAGATTCTAAAGTGCAAAAAAAGCAAACGCTACCGCCGCCACCGAAAATGCAAACGCCGCCTAAAGTACCGCCGCGTACCCCGCCAAGCACTGATACCAATATAGTAACAACCGCAATAACGCCTGACATCAGCATTGATAAAATAGGTGGCGATATACAAACTAACTTACAGCGCCCAACGGGGGATGCGACCCCTATTGTTCGCATAAACCCTAAATATCCGCCGATTGCCGCACGAGAAGGCATTGAAGGCTGGGTACAATTAAGCTTTAATGTATCTCAAACTGGTGAAGTAATTGATGCCCAAGTTACTGACGCAGAACCAAAACGCATATTCGACCGTGAAGCGCTACGGGCAATAAAACGCTGGAAATACCGCCCCAAAGTGATTGATGGCGTAGCACAAATGCAAACGGGGCAAAGTGTACAACTTGATTTTAAGTTAGACCAAACGCAATAAAAGCTCATTAACGGAAGGGTGCCTATGCTTACAAGCTTAAAATCATGGTTTATTAGTCAGCCCAGTAACGATTACTTGGCTGACTACGCAAAAACTGGCGACAACCGCCACTTAACTAAACTCGTCACCTTGTTTGGCAACGATTTGTACCATTACTTAGTCACGCAAAGTAATGAGCAACTCGCCTTTGATATAAGCCAACAAACCTGGTTAAAAGTGATGGAAAAACGCCATTATTACCAAGAGCAGAACAACCCAAAAGCCTGGTTGTTCCGCCTAGCGCGCAATGCGTTAATCGATGAGTTTCGTAAACAGCAGCGTTTTGTAGAATTAGAAGACGATACTGCAATTGCAGCGCCTAACACACAGCAAAGCTTTGATTACGACGCCTTTAACCACGCTTTAATGCAGCTAAGCTTTGTACAACGCGAAGCCCTCAGCTTACAGCAAGAAGGCTTTTCGCTTGAAGACATACAGCAGATCACCCAAAGCAATCATGAAACCGTAAAAACGCGGCTACGTTATGCAAAACAAAACTTAAAAACACTATTAGGAGCCCACTATGAGTAAGCATAACGAGCAGTTTGAACAACAACTTAACCAGCACTTTAGTGAACGTAAAAAGCGCCACACACTCACGCCTGAACAACAGGCAATGTTAACGCAAATGCCCAGTGAAAAGCCTAATAAAAAACCAACCCGCTTTTTATTACCCCTGCAAATGACCGGCCTCGCCTGCGCTTTAGTGGTACTGGGCTTTACCATTTTTAACAACACAGATAACACCACAGAGCGACAACACACACTTAACAACACCTTTGCCGTACAGCAAGGCAATTACCATTTTATAGAAGTGCACCAAGTAGATAATGCTGGCAGTTATACAAGTGAGGTAACCCGCCAAAAACAACAACTCGACGACAAACTCGCCGCCGACTTACGCCTACATCAACAGCGCTATATTGAATATGGGCAATTAGTCAAAGTGGATAACGACTGGTACATAGCCAGCTGCCACAGCGAAGTACTCATTCAAATAAAAGACTCATTATTGAATAGCTTAAAAACCAAACACGCCGTCGCGAGTGATATTGTAAAAGGCGACATGCTCGCCATGGCCCACAACAGCCAAGGCCAGATCATCGCACTCAAACATGCAGGGGATGGGGTGAGGCAGTGCAAAACCTGAGTGGTAATCAAGTTTTAAATCTCGGTCTAATAAAAAATGTATTTTTTTACAACTAAAATGTAGATGATCCCTGATTAGGTTCATCTTTATTTTGCAACCCTTCGATCACAGAGAATACCGCTTTAAGTGCGCCCTCTTCAATGTCACTTTGGATCATTTCACACTTTGTTTCAGCTTTAGTTTTCGTATTTCTAGGTATAAAATTGATGTTGTACTTTTTTAAACATTCAAAAACTTTGTCTCCATAAGGCTCATCTATAAGATCTTTCAAATACAACTGATAAAGTAACAACCAATGATTATCTTTTTCGTAGAAATCCCCGCTCTCAAGAATTTTATTTGCAAACTCAACTATAGCATCATTGAAATCATACATTTCTAGTAACAATGTAATTGCAACGCAATCTCCGCTATCAATTATTTTTCTAGCATTTTCGCTCTTAAGAAGTACATTATGATTAAGCATAGTATGCAAAGGCCAAGCCATACCATCAGATCGTAGCTTTTCTGCATTTTCTTTTATAATTTCATTTAGTTGCTTTTCAAATACGCCTGCATTTATTCCAGATTTATCTAAGAGTTTATCGAATAGCGGAAGTAAAACAGGATAATACCAAGAGAGGTTAATAAGTGACTCTAATAAATCAATAGATGCAGAATCGCCCAGATAATCAATGATCAATGTTGTTGCATACTTCAATACACTGCCATCTGGAGTTCCATTATTTATACCTATGGCTCTATTTAAAAATGTATGCGCTTCTTCAATTGAGATTTTTAGCTCATCTTCACTGCCATTTGATAAACGGCTTGGTAAAGCACTTTTAAGTTCTAATACCCAATCATCCTCTATCGGTGCAGGTAATTCTATTACAGATGTTTTCTTTAAATTTAATGTTAGCTTATAAATAGCTAGTGATTGGGATAAATCTTGAATAAAACTTTGTGCTTCTTCGCTTGTAAAACAATAGCAAGTATAATCATCAATATAGCGATGAAATTCATAACCTTTTATTCTTAAGGTTTCATCTATTTTCCCCAAAATGAGTTCGCTCACAATACTTGAAGTAGCAGACCCTATAGGTATTCCTTGTGTTTCATTTCTTTTTGTCATTCGTTGATATTTATCTAAACGATTGAACCATTCTTTATGCTTTTTCTGTTTTTCCTTTGCCTCTTTAACGCCAACAGCTGCCCATGCTATAGCATGTGAATAAATACTATTAAAACAGTTAGCTATGTCAGTATGAACTCGAAACCGTTTTGCAAAAGAAGAGCTGTTTGAGCGACTTATTTTAGCGAATGGGCTTTCATAATTCATTACAACAAGCCGTTTTTCTTTATGATGAAACTCTGGCTTTATAATGCTATTTTCATTTTCAGTAATGCTTTTTAGTAATTCCCAGTTGTCGTGTATACACTTAACTAATGATGAATATCCTCTTGGATGAGCTAGAGCGAGAACCCTAGGTACATTGTTGTATCTTGTTGCTTTAAACTCAACTAAATCATAACCAGAGCTTTTCCTCTCAGGACTTTCTTCAAGTGCAGCAATGGCTTCCGCAACTTCTGGCGTAAATTGCCTAGTATCAATGCTTGGCGGTAATTCACCTATATTTGTTCTTTGATTTGGAAAGTAATTATAACGGGTTAAAGCTTCATATAATGCTCTTTGGCCGTTTGTATCGCCGAATATCTGACTCATGAATAGTCCTTTATAGATTTCAATAAATTTAGTTTACTTGAAACCAGCTCCAGTAGAAGCAAAAAGTAAATGCAGTATGAGATTATAGGTGTATTTATCTTACATTTTCCTTTGCTAGTCGCATTTTCGAAAATACGCGAAACCTGCTCTTGCATAATGCCAAGACCAAATTCCAATCTCACGTTTAACGCCCTTCCTCCGTCATCACGCCCTGAAAATATAAGTAATTGATGAGTAATATCGCGCATGGCAGGATTTTGTTCCCGACAAATCCTAAGTACCTACATCCATGTAGGCAATGCGCTATAAGGCGAAACTAGGCCATGGATGGCCTATCTTCGCCGTTTACGTTCATATCAATTGATTATTTGAAGGATTAAGCGTGATGCTCGGGTGGAAAATATCGCGGCTGAAGCCATCTCCTACAGAGAGCCCAGAGAGGGACCAGCGGCAGCCCCTCTTTGGCTGCCGTCGCCAGCGCGACAAAACCTTGAATAAGGTTTTTAATGTAGGTCGCGGATTTACCCCCTGTGTCAGGATAGTTGTCGCCTCTAACTTTTAATAGAGGCAGATAAAAATGAGACGTCGATTTACACAAGAATTTAAAGTCCAAGCGGTTGAAAAAGCATTATCTCAATGTGATGATGTTCG
>NZ_DRGM01000212.1 GCF_011050055.1 Pseudoalteromonas prydzensis
GATCATTCAAATTGGATCCGTTATGAAGGCCCAGGTATTGAGTCCGATAAAGTCGGCTATCGTTTTTACCTCGATTGGCGCAATGGCTTTGACATTTTCGGTAAATTAACAACTAAGCCTGTGCTGCATAATGTCGGCCTTGATGGTTATTCTTCGTATCATGACAAACAAGACTGGGGTATGGATATCCTTAAAGTTGGCAACTCTTTAGGTGCTGGCGGATTTGGTTTACTAGGCAAGAATGACGCGTTGGAACATGTCGCTGATGTTAGCAAACGCACAGCACGCATTGTTGAAAACGGCGATTTACGCGCCAGTATCCAAATTGATTATCAAGGCTGGCAAAACAGCTATCAACAGCAAAATTTAACCGCGAATATTAGTATGCATGGCGGCTCACGTTTAGCACATGTAGAACTAAGCACTGATAAAGATTTGCCTAATTTAGTGGCTGGTGTGGTCAAACACCCTGAGACTGAGTTTATTCAAGCTGATCTCGATGCAATGAGTAATTATGGCTACAGTTATATTGCCAGTTGGGGCAATCAAAGTTTAGATAAATCAGCTTTAGGGATGGCGGTTTTCTTTAAAAAAGGCGATGTTATTGACGTACGCCAAGATAAAAATAACTACCTTGCAGTACTAAAACCAAAAGGGCAAAGTACCCAGCATGTAGATTACTATTTTGCCTCAGTGTGGCAACCGGAAAGTGGTATCAATGATAAAGAAAGCTTTATTAAGTACCTTGATCAACAAGCTGAAAGATTGACTATTAAACCTCGCATTACCTTGCACACCACAGCAACAGCAAAACAAACGACGCAACCGCTTAATGATAAATTAGCACTTCAGTGGGCGCGTGCCCTTGCTGATTCGGAGCTGAAAAGAAAAACACTGAGCTATCATGCCAATGGCTGGGACGTTAATCGTAAACGTAGCCCAAAGTTTGAATACGATATTATAGGCTTACAGCCTTATGCATACTACCAATTAGGGCTGGCAACGGATGAGCAAATTTATAAAGATGTAATTGCCCAAGTTACTGGCAGCTTTATTGATCAGCAAGGAAAAATTAGCGCCTATAAACAAAGCAATTTTAATATCGATAATATTCCACCGGGTCGTAACCTTATCCAGTTATACCAAGATACCAAGCAACAGCATTACTTAACAGCTGCGCAGACTCTGCGAACTCAGTTACAGCAGCAGCCTCGTACCTCGCAAGGCGCATTTTGGCACAAAAATAAATACCAACATCAATTATGGCTAGATGGCGTATATATGGGTATGCCATTTTTAGCCCAGTATGCTAGCTTATTTGAAACGGGCCACCAGCAGCAAGAAACATTTGCTGAGGTTGTAAAGGAATTTAAGCTAACGCGTGAAGTGCTTAGAGATCCAAAAACGGGCCTTTACTATCACGGTTGGGATGAATCTAAACAACAAGCGTGGGCTAATAAACAAACCGGTGTTTCCGCAGAGTTTTGGGGCCGTGGTATGGGCTGGCTCGCGATGGCTGTCGTTGATGTACTCGATTACATCCCAGCAAAAAATACAGAGCAACGCGAAACGTTGCTCGCCATGGTACAAGAGTTAGCCACTGATATTGCCAAAGTACAAGATGCTGATACCGGCACATGGTGGCAAGTTTTAAACAGACCAACGGCTTTAGGCAACTATCAAGAATCAAGCGCAACAGCGATGTTTGCGTACTTTTATGCCAAAGCGCTTAATAACGGTTATATAGATGCCCACTATCAAGACACTGCGCTTGCAGCATATCAAGGTTTACTTAACCAATTTACATTAGTCCATAGTGATGGCACGGTCAGTATGACCAACCAATGCTATGTTGCAGGACTTGGCTTCGGCCGCGATGGTAGCTATCACTATTACATGAGCGAGCCGGTCAGTAAAAATGATCCTAAAGGAAACGGCCCCTTCATTCTAGCCAGCCTTGAAATAGCTAAGCTTTTAGCTGGTAACAACTAACCAGCCACAGATAAGTCAACCGGTAAACAAAGTCCATCGCATTTTTGCTTACCGGCCAAAACTCACTTCCCTGCAACAACATCAGCACACTTAGCTCATAAGGATTAATGATGCGTATACTGAAATTCATTAAAATCACCTCTAAACAACAGATTCTTTCTTTTTTTATCTGCTGCTTATGCTGCTCAATACTGAATGTGTCTGCTCAAGATAATAACAACTCACTGAGCTATGCCGTACAAATGGCAGAGTCAGAGATGAGCCGCAACCCACAGGCGTACACCATTGATTGGCGCAGTGAACCGCGCTGGGACTACACCCATGGTTTAGTGTTACTGTCGCTTGCCAAGCTCTACCAGCAGCAACCAGAGCAGCGCTATTTCAATTACATTAAAGAATATCTAGACGCGTTAGTAATGGAAGATGGCAGTATTAAAACCTATGTAATGAGCAAATATAATCTCGATATGCTCAATGCGGGCAAGTTACTGTTTTTTATGTTTGATCAAACCAAAGACCGTAAATATCGTCTTGCCCTCGATACCCTCTATGCACAATTCGCCTTACAACCTCGCACACAAGATGGCGGATTTTGGCATAAAAAACGCTATACATCGCAAATGTGGCTTGATGGCTTATATATGGCAGCGCCCTTTTATGCGCAATATATCCGCCGATTTGGTACGCCAGATCAGTATGATGATGTTATTAAGCAGTTTGAATTAATTGAACAACACACTTATCGCAGCGACACCGCATTACCCGTGCATGGTTGGGATGAGTCAAAACAACAACGTTGGGCGGATAAAAAAACCGGACAATCGCCTAATCATTGGTCGCGCTCTATCGGCTGGTACGCCATGGCAATGGTCGATGTGTTAGACCAACTACCGAATGAGTACCCGAAAAAAGCGTGGCTAACACAACGCTTTACCGCATTGATTGATAACATGTTAAAGCTACGCTCCGACTCTGGAGTGTGGTTTCAAGTTACTGATAAAGCTGAATTAGACGGTAATTATTTAGAATCCTCTGGTAGTGCTATGCTCAGCTATGCAATTGCAAGAGCTGTTAATCAAGGTTACTTACCTGATAGCTACCAAGTGATTGCAAAAAATACCTTTAATGCTGTAATTAGCAACTTTATTAAACGTGAAGAAGATAACACCTTATCAATCCAACAAGTATGTGAAGTAGCAGGACTTGGCGGAAAACCATATCGAGATGGCAGCTTTGCTTATTACATCAGTGAAAATGTACGCGCGAACGATCCTAAAGCAGTCGGCCCTTTTATTCTTGCTAGTTTAGAAATGGAGAAATAACCGATGCTAAGCAACAAATACTATTTCTATTTAGCACTTTTGCTCGTTTGCTTAAGTAGCAGCCAAGGTTACGCAAAAGAGTTGCAATTATTATCACAAAAACAAACTCAAAATCCGTGGCAAGCTGATCTTGGCAATGGCGAGTATAAAAACCCAATTTTGCATGCCGATTATTCCGATCCAGATGTGGTTGCAGTAAATGGCCATTATTACATGACCGCATCTAGTTTTAATTCCGCTCCTGGCTTGCCTATTTTACATTCTACCGATTTAGTAAACTGGCAATTAATAAATTATGCGCTGCCGATACAACTGCCACAAGCTCACTTTGCAAAAGTACAACATGGCAATGGCGTATGGGCGCCAACAATCCGTTTTCATGATAATAAATTTTGGATTTTCTACCCTGATGCTGATTTTGGTATTTACGTTACAACTGCAAAGGATCCAGCTGCAACATGGTCAACCCCAGAGCTTATTTTAGCTGGGAAAGGATTGATCGACCCTGCACCTTTATGGGATGACAACGGCAAAGCGTACTTAGTACATGCATGGGCAAAAAGCCGTGCTGGCTTTAATAATGTACTAACGCTGCGTGAAATGAGTGATGACGCAAGTTGGGTAAGCGACAAATTTACACATATTGTCGATGGTAAAAATCACCCTGGATATCGCACCATTGAAGGTCCTAAATTTTATAAACGTAACGGCTATTACTATATTTTTGCGCCCGCTGGTGGCGTAGATTTAGGCTGGCAATCGGTATTTAGAGCAACAGCAATTACCGGCCCCTATGAAGCCAAAGTTGTAATGGCACAAGGCAATTCAGTGATCAACGGCCCCCATCAAGGTGCGTGGGTTCACACCAAATTTGCTGAGGACTGGTTTATTCACTTTCAAAGCAAACAAGCGTATGGCCGTATCACCCACTTACAACCTATGCGCTGGGAGCATGACTGGCCAATCATTGGCGTAGATAAAAATGCTAATGGGACTGGGCAACCTGTTTTACAATACACTAAGCCACAGAGCGAACTCGCCTCACAGCCCACCAGCATAGTGAACAATGATGAATTCAACAGCCCTGAACTAAATTTGTTATGGCAATGGAATGCAAATCCAAGTAGCAGCTGGTATTCACTGACTGACAACCCCGGCTTTTTACGCTTATACTCGCAGCCAATTACAGCCCAAAATAGTACTAATTTATGGTCAACGCCTTCTTTGTTACTACAAAAAATTCCCGCAGAGCAATTTGCTTTTACGACCACATTGCAGGTCAACAAAACAAGCTCTGCTAGTTCCTCAGGACTAATTTTATTTGGTGAAGACTATGCATGGATTGGTATCAAAACATCTTCTACTGGCGAACAACAGCTAGTTTATGTGCATTGTTTTAATGCGAGAAAAGGCTGTAAAGAAACTATTGTAGAGCAACAACCATTGATACAACCCTATCTTGAACTAAAAGTCGTTCTACAACCAGGCGCAACCGCCATTTTTAGTTATAGAACCGCTGCGAGCGCTGAATTTAAAATTATTGGTGAGCACTTCCAAGCTAAAAAAGGCCGTTGGGTGGGCGCCAAATTAGGCTTGTTTAGTCTGTCGCAAGACTCAACCACTACTCGCTTTGCAGATTTTGACTATGCCCGTTATAGCACTTTGGATTAAAATGAATATGTTTAAACAGCAAAAGTTGAACTTTTTTGCCATATTATTGCTCTGTGTTCAGCCATGCATAGCAGCTGATTACACCGTTGAAAATACTTATAAAAAACTAATCAAACACTATCCACACATGCAGCTGCCCGCAACGACACTTCCTGACTCTGTCATCGCTCATAAAGCACTGGTTTACAAACAAACTGCGACCAGTGCGTTAACGTTAGATATTTACCAGCAACAGCAGCAAACGCAAACAGCACCTTTAATTCTATTAATACACGGTGGTGGCTGGCAGTCAGGCAGCCCCTCATTAATGACCGCGCTTGCCATTACGCTGGTAGAGCGAGGCTATATTGTTGCAACCCCCAGTTACCGACTCAGTGGTGAAGCACCTTTCCCTGCTGCATTAGAAGACTTAAAAGATGCATTACTTTGGCTTAAAGAAAATGCGCAACAGTATAATATAGATAGCACTAAAGTTGTTTTATCGGGAGGCTCTGCGGGTGGCCAATTAGCTGCGTTATTAGCCTACAGCGGCGGAATTGTTGATAGCAGCGACACTAACTCCAAGCGATTTAAGGTCCAAGCGCTGATAAACATAGATGGCCTAAGTGATTTCACCTCCGCTGAAGCATTACCATTTGAAAACAATCCAGCTAAAGCCGTCACTTCAGCCAGTAAATGGTTAGGGGGCCGTTATGAAAGCATCCCACAGCGTTGGCGCGCCGGATCGCCTATTTTCTATATTGATAAAAACGCGCCTGCGACACTTTTCATCAATAGCTCAGTGCCACGCTTTCGTGCAGGTCGAGACAGCGCAATACAAAAGTTACAAGAGTTGCATAGACCCAGTGAAGTTTACCAATTCGATGATGCGCCGCATTCATTTTGGTTATTCCAGCCGTGGTTAACGCCAACGACTGGTGTTATTGATGACTTTTTAACAGCACAATTCGCTAACAGTCGTTGAACACTATTGAAGTTATAATCGAAAGCCACTTTGACTTAACAATTCTATTTAAGTCTATAAAGTGGCTTTTGCTTTATTAGTTGCTAAGTGAGTTTAAATACGCCACTAAAACCTGCTCTTTAGTGGCATTTTCAAATTGCGGCTGATGTTGTTTTAGCCAGTCATCATCCACACCATCTTGATCTGTATCAGAGATTGCAGCAAAGCCTAAAAATTGCTTTTCATAAGTATCCCAATCGCCTATTAATTCAAATTCGTGGTCAATTAAACCGTTTTTCTTGATTGGCACAGCGTCTGTTAATTGCTGATAAACTAAGTTATCAACATTATCAATAAATCGACCGTTGGCATTGCGACTTGCACCTATATCTTGCGCTTTGCTGGCATCGTTAAATGCTTGCTCTGCACTAACATAGACCAATGTCTGTTGCATCGGTGAGGTAATGATTGCTTGATCAGTTAACCAAGGGCTCTTTGCATCACTCTTTGTGCGCTTTGCTTTGACTGCTTTACGGTAGTTTACACCTAAGTAGTTATGCTCACTTAGCTGTGGATTATTCTCAAGGGTATTACCCATGATATAGGCTTGATTTTCTTTTATCTCAGGGGAGTACCAAATATCGGCAAACTGCATAATTTTGCTGGCTTTACCGGGTTTGTAATAATTATTGATTAAATTAAACCGACCATTTTCTGAGCCATACACATTGTTATGTCCCCAATTAAAAATAATATTATTGATAAGCTCAACAAACTCTTCATTTTGTGGGTACGGTGATTTAAGCCGATGACCATTGATCCTTGGTGTTCTACTGGCATGATTGGCAATTATGTTATTAATAAAGCTTGCATTTGCTCCGCCCCAAATACCACCATAACCATGATCCCCTTTTGGGTGAATGGAATGGCTTAAACTGTGCGAAATCATTGAGTTTTGTAGTGTGAAATTACGATTATTATAAAAACTCGCCGTTTCATCCACTGACCAACTTAATGAGCAATGATCAATAATCACATTTTCACTGTTACGTACCGTTAAAGAATCATCGGCATAGCCAAAAGTACCTAAGCGAAAGCGCAAATAACGAATAATCACATTATCAGCGGCAGATACCGTAACCGGAGCACCGACAATAGCAATCCCACCTGGCGAACTTTGCCCTGCAATGGTGATATTACCATGTGATATTTTAAGTTCCCCTGCCAATTTGATCACACCCGACACCGCAAATACGATAGTGCGAGGATGTTTTTGCACAATTGCATAGCGAAGACTGCCTGGCTGCGGCTTTTCAACGTTATCTTCTAATGTAGTCACTCTATAAACGGTGCCATCAACGCCGCCGGTCGCGTATTTACCAAATCCTTTTGCAGTTGGAAAAGCCAATGGCGTGTTAACTTGTACAGCGTATAAATTAGTTGAAACAAAAACCGTCAACACAGTAATGATGCTTATTAATACGATATTGAGATAGTTTAAATTATTATTCTTCAGAACTTGCATAATGTTCCTTGGCTATTTCGTTTTTAATGCTGGTTAAAATAAAAAATTGTCAATATGTAAATTGACAGTTTCATTAATACAGTGTTAACTTCATGTTATTCCATTTTGCCACCGGTGGCAAGTTGGGATTAAAATCAACGGGAATCGCATAACTTGCACACACAATTATAAGCCTGAAAAAGGAATAAAGATGAAAAGCATGAGATTAAGCGCGATCGCTGCAGCATTAATGGTTGCAATGCCACTTTATGCACAAACAGCCGATCCTGCACAGCCAAAGCTTGATAATAATACACAACAAGCCACAGCTGATACCGAACAAGAATCAAAAAAAGCAGCCCAAGTAGCTGAAGATGATATAGAAATTATAGCTGTAACCGGTGTCTATCAAGCCGATTTAAAAGCACGGGCTATGGAGCGTGATGCTAAAGCCTTTAGCTCAGTGATTGCCACGGATGATATGGGCAACTTTGTTGACCAAAATGTCGCAGAGTCACTGCGTCGTATTCCCGGTGTCACTTTAGAGCGCAGCGAAGGTGAAGGAAAATACATTGCGGTGCGTGGTTTAGGGCCTAAATTTGTATCTGTGAGTATGAATGGTGCAGAACTCTCTGGTGCGGGGGATGATCGTAAAATAGGCCTAGATGGCATCACCAGTGATTCACTTGGTGCCATTGAAGTATTTAAAACCCTTACCCCAGATATGAACCTCAATTCAATTGGTGGTGCAGTAAATGTTAAAGCCATCTCTGCGTATGATCGTGGCAAAAACACTCTAAAAATGAAGCTACAAGATTCATACAGTGAATTACGCGAAGAGCAATCGCCAAAGTTTAGCATTGATGGTACCCAGCTATTTTTAGATGAAAAAATTGGCGTTGGTTTTGCTCTTTCTTATGAAGATAGGAAAACCCAAGTAGATGAAGCACGCCATCATAGCACCCGCGAGTTAAACTTTTTAAAAGGCGGGATTGGCCTCAGTGAAGAGGAGCTCAGTGTTGCACCAGAAATATTGATCCCCGCGCAACTTGAAAACCGCCGTGAAATTGCCGATAGAACACGTACCACCGCAACCCTAAATGTAGAATTTAAGCCCACCGCAGACAGCTTTTATTACATTCGCGGTAACTACTCAAATTACACTGATGATGACATCGCGCAAAGAGAGTTTTATAACTTTTATAATGGCGACCAAGCAGATGAAATTATCTATGTAAATGCTGATACAAAAGAGTTTGCTCTGTCTGATATCGATGTATTTAATCAGTATTTTGTCCAAGAAGGTGAAACGACCACGACTAACTACAGCTTTGGTGGTGAAAACTATATTACCGATACATGGCGGGTTGATTATGAATATGCATATTCTAAAACAGATGATAAATCAGTGGGCGATCGCCGAGTGCAATTTCGTGAGCGCGAAAATATTGTCTACGGTCAAGGCAGTAAAAATAATATTGTTGCGCAGGTGCTTACTCCAGAAGAAGCCGCTGCCTTAGGTGGTTTTGCGTTAGATCCAGACAATGATGTTTTTGCCGGTGAAGCCGATGGTGACATCAGCGATTTATCAAATATGGAATACGACAACTTATTTATGGAAGACAGTGTTCGTACGGATGAAGTCACCAGTATCAAGTTAAACATCCAAAAAGACTTTGATTTTGAGTACCTGAATTTCATCAAGTTTGGTGGTACTTATAATGAACGCGAACATTTCCGAGATAAAGATCGCTGGAGCTATGCAATAAATCCACTGGACTGTGGCACAGATGAAAGCTGTATTACCGTCGCCAACTCAAATGTTACAGATTACAACTATGGGGTGCCTGAAGGTGGCTTATTTAACTACCCTTTTGTTAGTAAAGATGACCTTGAGTACATGGTTGATTCAACTAAAATCACACGTGAAAGTGCCACCGGTGGCGAGGTATCGATCGACAGTACCAAAGAGGACTATACCTTATACGAAGATACCTACGCTGCCTATATTATGGCCGAGCTGCAGCTATCAGAGCAAGTTAGTGTAATCACCGGTGTACGCTATGCACATACCGAGTTTTCATCAACTGGCTATATGTCATTATCAAATGATGATTGGGATTTTGGCGGTGATCACACCTTAGATATTTCGGTGCCTTTACCAGAGGCATCCATTACCTACAGTGAATTTTTTCCAAGTATGCATCTGCGCTACGAACCGAATCCTGAAATGTTAGTGCGTACATCTCTATGGACAAGCTATACCCGCCCTTCGTTTAAACAAGCCCGTGGTTATGCACGTTTTGATAGTGATATTAGCTTATGTGATCCAACAACCAACGAATGCTACAGTACCCCTGACGGGCAAAGTGCCATTGATTTACAAGGCTATATTTTAGGGCCTGACAATGCGCTACAAGTGGGTAATCCAAACTTGGTGGCAATGACCTCAGATAACTTTGACGCCTCATTTGGCTGGTATCCATCCAAAGAGTTATTTATGGAAGCGGCGGTATTTTACAAAAATATCGATAACTTCATCGTGGATGTCACCGGTATTCAAATGAGTATTGATCAATTACCGCTTACTTTACCTGTAAACCAAGTATCTGATTTTGCAATTCCTCAAGATCTTGCTCTAAATCAGGTTGATATAACCCTCAATGGTGACAAAGCCGCCGTTTACGGGATTGAACTTAGTTACAACCAGTTCTTCAAAAATGGCTTATTTTGGCAAAGTAATATGACCTTTGTAAAAAGTGAAGCCGAACTCGACGCCACGATACGACAAGACAAAATGCAGCTACCAGGCCAAGCAGATATTACCGGTAATGTTGCTGTGGGTTGGGAAGATGAGACTTTCTCGTTCCGCCTAATTAGTAATTACCGCTCGGATATTCTTGAAGAGGTTGGCTCTTGTCCTGCTACTGCCTCGGTAGCAGATCCCAAATCATGTAAATCATGGGCAGATATCTATCAAGACGATATTTTAACCTTTGATATGAAAGTCAAATATGACTTCACAAAAAGCCTCAGCGTGTACTTTGATGCCATTAACTTAACCGATGAAGCGGATTTACGTTACTTCAAAGGTAATGATTTATCTGGGGGCGAGATCCTTTACCAACGTGAGGATTATGGCCGCACGTTCCAGTTGGGTATGAATTATAAGTTTTATTAACAATCAACGAGTAATAAAAAAAACGTTAATTTCACACACAATTAACGCGTAAATGACGCGCTTTCATCCTTGGAGGGATGCATGAATAATACAATAAAAATACCATCGTGTTTGCTGCTCACCGCGATCTTAGCAGGCTGCGGTGAAGAAAGTTCTATCAATGTCAAAGAAGCCCCATTGCCACCTATTCAAGGGGTGTTTGTTGACAGCCCAGTGACTGGTTTAACCTATAATAGCCCCTCGGTAACCAATGGCGTAACCACAGCTGACGGACAGTTCGATTACTATAGAGGTGAAGCTGTCGATTTTTCCATCGGTGCGCTTACCTTCCCTACGGTTGCCGCAGCAAATGTGCTTACTCCCCTCGCGGTATTTTCAACCGATACCGTGTTTCATCCTGCGGTTATTAATAGCTTACGTTTATTGCAGTCACTCGATGTTGATGGTGATCCAAGTAATGGCATCACCATTAGCGCGCAAGCAGCCCAAGCGGCGCAGATGACGCTTGGTGAAGGACAAACGGTTACTGATTATTTTAGTAGCGATGAGTTTGAGGCTAACGTTAATGCCTGGCTCGCTGATGCAGGCTCTGTTAACAGTAGCTTAATTCCAGCTGATCAAGCTATTGTGCACTTTGTTGATTTTATTTTTGAACAATACAACAGCACCCAACCCTTAGCATTTAATACTGCCGATTTTAGCGGAACATTATACAACCCATTAGTGCAAGGCAGCGAGGCAACTATTGCACAGTTGATATTAACGCCCGTTGATGAAGCAAACCTTAGCGGTACATTCAGCCAAGTTGTCGATGGCAGCGAAACTGTAACAGGCAGTTATGCGTTTTTATTCGGTAACCGTGTACTTGCACTGACCTCAGGTGAAGGCGAGTCTGCTACCACTGAGTATATTATTTCTCGCTCACATAATACGGTTAATAATAGCTACAGTGTTTGTGCCACCAGCGATGTAAGCGCATTGGCAACACTGGTGTTGACTTGTGATAGTAATGATGATGCTAAAAACAATATTTTAGTGTTCTCCGAGCAGCAAGCGCAGGAAGAACTCATTAAGCTTAATGATCTCGCAGAGCAAGCAGGATTAGCCTTAATTGAAGAATTTGATACTGACACTGAGACATTTTTCTCATCAAGCTATAAAAGCTTATCGGCTGAGCAAGGTAGCGGTCCGCTATATTTTAAAAGTGGTGGTAGCGCAGAAATTGATGATGTAGCAGGCCAACTAATTCTTGAAGGCGATCGTATTACCATCGGTAATACCCTGCCCGGCAAAGAATCAACAGCGGCTGATAACTCAGGTGTGGGTATTTATAATTTAAGTGAAGGCTTTACCCTGAGCTTTGATGTGATTGCTCACAACGGTGCTGGTGGTCTTTCGCTGTATGTTGATAATAATACCGCCAGTCAAAGTAACTCAGTGCATGGCGGTGCCTCTAAGTTTTACGGCAAAGATATAAATGAAACCAACACCCCTGCGGGTAAACGGTTTTCTTATACCTACATTCCAGGTGAAGATGTAAATACCGGTGCCGATCTCACTCATGTCGATGCACGGGGTATTTTAAACCCAGATATTAAAAATTCGTACTTTCAAATACGCACTGATTCAGCTGCCATGATGGTCATTGACAATTTAACCATTGAAACTGTCGCTACGGATGTGCCAGATGTTGACCCTCCTGTAGAGGGTGAGATCCCAACAGTAGAGTTACCAATCACCACTGACTTTACCGCGCTTACTGCGGATATTTTCTCTGTTGATCATCAGAAAATTATTGATGCTAACGGCGCTGAAATCCCAATGTTTAGCAAAACAGGCGGCTCAGTCACTGTGATTGATACCGGCTTAGAACTCGATGGTGGCCGTTTCACATTAGGTAATACTACGCCAGGTATTGAAACCGCAGCAACGGATACCACCACCAGTGGAGCGCTGGATTTGTCTCGTCCATATCAAGTGGTGATGGATATTGTCAGTGTAAGCGACCCTGAAGGTGATAATAAATTCCAAATTTATGTGGATAACAATACATCTAGCAGCTCTAAATCAATCCATGGGAATGACTCACGTTTTTATAATGAATTGATCAACTCGCTTACTGCTGGCCAAACTTTAACAGTACCTGGGCAGCTTGCGACGAAAAACTCATTTTTACAGTTACGTACCGAAACAGGCGGCACTGTGGTGATCAATAACCTCAGAGTTGAGTATGTTAAAGATCCATCGGTATTTAGCTGCGCAGATGCAGCTGAACTGTATTTTTGTGATGACTTTGCCAATGGTGATTTAACTAATTGGCAAATTTTAGCCAAGCCCGATAACACTGCAGCCCCAATGGGTGAATTTGATGTACTTGATATCATGGGCAATAACGTGATGCGTTACACCGCAGGCGGTGCTGGTGGAGAAATTATTTTAGCCACCGAAGAAGCTATGGCAAACGTGCCAGCGACGGGCAACTATTTTGTTGAAGCGAAAATTCGCCCACGGCAAAACTCTACAACGGCCAATAAGCAAATCTTCTTAATGGCACGCTATTTAAATGCCGGTAACTGGTATGCCGGTGGCTTAAATGTGCAAAACTCATCAAGCAGTACCCAAGTGGAAGTTGCCGTGAGTAGCGAGGGGTCAATTGCGCGTCCTGTGCAAACAAAATCACCCATCTTACTCGGTGAGAAAGGCGCCACTGAAGATGGCGTTTGGTACACCACTCGCTTTGAAATGATTGATGATCAACTTACCGTGAACTTGAACGGTGAAATAATGGGCACGGCTAGTGATACCAGCTATACCGCACGAGGCTTAATTGGTGTGTTTACGAATAATCGCTCGTTTGAGATTGATGATGTAAAAGTGGGCGACCCTAGCATCAAGCCGATTCAGCTAACCCTTGATTATAAAGAACCGACGTGGGATACCAGTACCACTATGGATCCGTTGTTGATCAATGTTACAGCGATTAAAAACGATGGAATTACAGCCGATACCTACACGGTCACATCAAGCAATGACGCTGTGGTGAGCGTTACAATTGATGCAAATATGACCACCCTCACGCCGATTGCCGCAGGTGATGCAACTGTCACCTTTGTATCTGATTCAGATCCAAGCATTACGCGTACTATTAAAGTCTCTGTGGCAGAAGGCTTTGTTATGCCAACCGCTGACTATGGTGACTTAACAGATAAAGTGATGCCAGCGATTGCTAGCGATAACCAATTTGTTGATACCCAGCTATCAATTACTTTTGATAACGCCCCTACCTTTGGCAGTTTAGGTGAAATACGTATTTATAAACAAAACGACAACACCCTTGTTGATACACTTAAGGTTGGAAAGAACATTGATGTTATTGGCTACACTGGCCAAGATAAAGTCCGCTCTGTGTATTACTACCCGCTCACGATTGAAGGTAATACCTTAACTATTAAGCCACATAATAATGTGCTTGAATATGGCCATACCTATCGTGTTGTCATTGGTGATGATGTGGTACTGGGTGCACAACTAAACGGTGCTGATTTTGTTGGCTTAGGTGATAACAGTCAATGGACGTTCACCACTAAAGTAACAACGCCTGCAGGTAACCAACTACTGGTTGATGATGACGGTGTCGCTGATTTTAGAACCGTGCAAGGTGCACTTAACTTTGCAATGGCAAGCCTTGCTAAAGATGAGCAAACCACCATTTCTATCAAAGATGGTATCTATAATGAGTTGCTGTTCTTACGCAATAAAAATAACGTAACAATACAAGGGCAAAGCCAAGAAAACACCATTATTCAGTATGAAAACTACGAAACACTCAATGGTGGCTCTGGTGGCAGTGCGCCAGTAGGTTCAGGCACACCGGGCGGTGGTCGTGGTGTATTTTTAGTGGAAGGTGCTGATATGTTAGTGCTCAACAACCTAACATTGAAAAACACCCATTTGCGTAACAAGGTTGATTCAAACCAAGCTGAAACGATTTACTTTAATAGTAATGGCCGCTTAGTGGCTAACAATGCCAGCTTTATCAGTGAACAAGATACTCTATTACTTAAAGGTTACACTTGGTTTTACAATAGCTTAGTTGCAGGTAATGTTGACTTTATTTGGGGTTACCCAGTTACTGCATTATTTGAAGACAGTGAAATTCGCACTATTGGTGATTCGAAAGACGGTGATCCAACTAAAGACTCATCAGGTGGCTATGTACTGCAAGCCCGCGTGCCAGTACCAACAGATCCTGGCTTTATCTTCTTAAATAATCGTTTTACTCATGGCCCTGGCCCAATTGGCAATGATGTGTTAGACAATTCAACCTATATTGCACGCAGTGGGGGCAGCGACAGCTATTTTGATAACATTACGCTTATCAATAATAAGTTTGACACTCACATTGCAACCTCAGGTTGGGCTGTGCAAGGGGTTAACAGTCAACCGGCTCCAAACCCTGAAATCGCAACGGCCACCAGTGGCTGGCGCGAGTATGGCAGCATGGACTTAGCAGGTAATGCCCTTGATTTAAGTGCTCGTGTTGGCGGTTACATTATGCAAGACAGCGACGTGGTTAACTTACTTGACCGTAACGCTATTTTTGCCAGCTTTAACGATGGCCAAGGTTGGACACCTGAACCACTTGCCATTCCAGTATTACCCGATGAGCCAGTTGCAATAACACCGGTGAATAATAACCTGGGTTTTGCTGGTTATAATTTTAACCTAACCGGTGGCGCAGGAGGCACTGTGGTAACGGTCGATAATGGCACAGCGCTTAAATCGGCTTTAGCACAAGCAAAATCATCTGGTGTTCCAGTGACTATTTATGTGGATGGTGTCATTACTGATGCGAACAGCGGCGGTGACAATTCTTCTATCGAAATTAAAGATATGGATAATATCTCCATTATCGGTGTGGCAGATCGTGGTGAGCTAAGTGGTATCGGCATTGCTATTCGTCGTGCTAATAACATCATTATCCAAAACTTAAAAATCCATGAAGTACTTACCGGCGGTAAAGATGGTATTTCGATCGAAGGTGATGAAAATAAACCTACCGCGAATATCTGGATCGATCATAACGAACTCTATTCATCGTTAAATGTTGATCAAGACTATTACGATGGTTTAATTGATTCTAAATCGGGTGCTGAAAACATCACCATTTCATATAACTATATTCACGATAGTTGGAAAACATCGCTACATGGTCACAGTGATGATGACTCAAGTAGCAATAAGAATCGCCACATTACCTTTCACCATAACCGCTTTGAAAACATAGTCTCGCGGGTTCCATTATTTAGATTTGGTCAAGGTCATCTGTTCAATAACTATTACAACAATATCACCTCTAGTGCGATTAACTCACGGATGGGCGCAGAGCTACATATTGAAAATAACTACTTTGAGCATACTAAAAACCCTGTGGTTTCTTTTTACTCAAAAGTAATTGGTTATTGGAATACCTCGGGTAATTACTTAGGTGAAGGCGTTAGTTGGGGCGATGTGGCTGATGGTGATGTGGCAGCAGAAGTAACTGCTTCGGGCATAACGCCAACAAGCTCATACCAAGCACCTTATGAGTATACTTTGACGCCAGTCATGGATGTTAAAGCGCATGTGATTGCCCATGCTGGGATTGGTAAAATTGATCAAAGCGATTTGGACATTCCTGACATTGCAGCGCCAAGTGAGCCACCGGTGCAACAGCCGCTAGGTTTACCCTTTACTGAAAATTTTGCCGCAGCGAATACGGACGAGTTTTTTAGTAATAGTTATCGCGACTTATCAGGCTTAGCTGGATCTGGTACCCCGCTGTTTCATCGTGTCACTGGCACTATTGATGTATCAGCAGGCCAATTAACCATGACAGGTGCACGTATTAGTATTGCTAATACCACCCCTGCGGTGAGTACCACCGCAGCAGATGCAAGCACCACGGGGTTACTGGATTTAAGTAATAGCTATCAAGTGAGCTTTACGGTCGCCGATGTGACAGGCAATACCGCCAAGAGCTTCCAGATATATGTTGATAATAATACCTCTGGTAGCGCGAATTCAATTCACGGTAGTTCGTCGAAGTTCTACTCAGTACAGCTTCAAGACCTAGTCCCTGGGCAAACCTACACAGTCGATGGACTGGTAGCCACTGCTACCTCATTCATCACTATCAGAACGGAAAGTGAAGCCACTATCACATTGGATGAAATTACCATTCAATAGTTGCAATGAGAGCAGCGCAGCGCTGCTTTCACTCAATATGATAGTTACCAATACCCTTGCCTCGCACAGCAAGGGTATTTTCATTGCCCTTAACTAAAACAATGAACCTCAGATTGAAGTCCTCATTTACTTTTCATTCTTTTCTCTTTGTGCAATAAGATCTTTAAGTGAATAATTCACATAGAGATTAACAGGCGCTGCGCTTAAAGAGCTAGGGCATCATGAAATTAAAGTTTTTAAATTGATATTAGAGTCAAACGTGGCAGGACTTGCGGCGCTCAAAATGTGCCAGATATTAAAAAAGAAAGCGCCCTACTGTGTAGTAAGGCGCATTGTATCTCTGTAAGCAAAAGATTAAGGGGATTTAATCTAGGCTATTTAGCACATTTATTAGTAGATTCTCGCTTTACTAGATAAGGCGTGACTACGTCATCTAATTTAATTCTTTCACTTTGTGTCGATTGGCTTTTATTAATCAGCTTTTGCACCGCTAAGCACGCCATATTTTGTACCGGCCTGCGAATGGTGGTTAACGATGGAATAATCCGTGAAGCCAAAATATTATCATCAAACCCAGCAACCGAAAGTTCTTCTGGAACTTTGATATTGAGGTTATTAGCAACACGCAAAACCCCTGCCGCCATTTCATCATTATTAGCAACAATGGCAGTTGGACGCGGCTCTGTGCTTAATAAGCTCATCGCGCACTCTATTCCGCTTTCGTAACTGTTTTTACCTTCAATGATGCGGTGTGAAGGCAATTGCACATTACATTGTTGCAATTCAGCTAAAAAGCCGGCTAAGCGTTCGATTGAAGAACGATATACTTGTGGACCTGAAATAAAACCAATGTCTTTATGGCCCAGTTCAACCAAGTAGCTGGCCATTTCTTTCATCGCCGCCCGTTCATCAGACACCACAATGTTATCGGCATCATCTAAATCGACTGATGCTAAACGCACATACGGGCAACCAGCTTCACGAATTGCTGCAGCCAACTCTTTGTTTTCAGATACTGGCGGTAAAATAATCACGCCATCAAGCTTAGAGCGCGAAATAAATGACAGGCAATCATCAATAAATTCAGCACTTTTAGAGTAACTAGGATGCACAACCAGCTCATAACCAAGTTCTGAGCAGACGCTTAATGCGCCTCGTTGCACCTGATCAATATACAGTGCATCGGGGTTATCATAAATTAAACCTAATAAATAAGAACGACTAGATGCTAGCCCCCGTGCTTGTTTGTCAGGAGAAAAACCAACTTCGCTGATAATTTTAAGCACTCGCTCTCGCGTCGCTTCACCCACGGCGGGAGAGCGGTTGATCACACGTGAAACTGTGCGCTTTGAAACACCGCACAGCTTAGCTACATCATTAATCGTTACTGACATAAAAGTTCCTATTTAGGATGATTGCAAAGTTTAACACTAACCGTAGATCCATAGAAGTAGTTAGTCAGCTCTTGTTATACATTGACTACTTTGATTTAAAAGAAAAATGGAGCTGTTGAGCTCCATCACAGATTTGTTTGGTTAAGTTGACCTAAACGCTGAAAAATAAATTATCTCAAGTTCAGGTTAGTTACTCGATTAAACCAAATAAGCGCGGTAATGTTTCACTAATTGCTGGTACATAGGTCACTAACATTAATACCAGAAACATCACAGCATACAGCGGTAACATTGGTTTGATGATTTTATGCAACGACGTTTTTGCAACCGCACAACTGACAAACAGTACACTGCCAACCGGTGGCGAAACCAAGCCAATCGATAGATTTAACACAATCATAATACCAAATTGAATTGGTGACATGCCAAGCTGCTCAGCTACTGGTAAAAATATTGGGGTAAATATCAACACCGCTGGGGTCATATCAATAAACGCACCAACTAAAATCAGAATCAGGTTGATCAGCAGTAAAATTAATAACGGGTTTTCACTGAGCGTTAAAAAGAACTCACTGACCAGTTGTGGAATATGGGTGTACGACAATAACCACGACATGCCCGACGACGCGGCAATGATCAGCATTACAATAGCGGTTGTTTCACAGGCTTTTAGTAATATAGCAGGCATTTCAGCTATATTGATTTCTCGGTAGATAAATACCGACAGTACTAAAGCATAAATAACCGCAATGGCCCCCGCCTCTGTTGCGGTAAATACCCCACCAATAATGCCGCCAATAACAATAAAGATCAGTAGTAAGCTTGGCAAAGCAGCGAGTATTTTTTCCAGCACAATCTTAAATGGCAGTCTTGCTGTTACTGGGTAGTTGTTACGAATAGAGTAAATAGCGCAAACAATCATCAACGCCAGCCCCACTAAAATCCCAGGTAAGTAGCCGGCAATGAATAATGCCGCTATCGATACCCCACCACTGGCAATCGCATAGATGATTAAAATATTACTCGGTGGTATTAACATGCCCGTAGTAGCGGCACTGGCCGTTACCGCTGCAGCAAAACTGGCACTGTAGCCATGTTTTTTCATCTCCGGCACCATAAAACTGCCAATCGCTGAAGTTGCAGCAACGGCAGAGCCTGAGATTGCACCAAATAACATGCACGACATTACATTTACCAGTGCCAAGCCGCCGGGTAAAAAGCCTATCATCGCCATCGCACATTCAATTAGCCGTTTAGCAATGCCGCCTTGGCCCATTATCAACCCAGATAGAATAAAAAACGGGATTGCCAGTAATGCAAAGCTATCAATCCCCCCCGCCATTTGCTGAGCTATGGTAGTGGTGGCAGGCGTGAAGTCGATGTGCATTAACAGCGCCGCTAATGTTGACAGCGCAATACACAAAGAAATAGGTACATTAATAAACAATAAAGTAAAAAAACAAACGATTAATACAATTGCCGTTAAATCCATTACGCTTGCTCCTTAAATGTTTGCTGTGCATAATTAACTAAGTTTTCAATGCAGTTTATAACAATCAGCACCCCGCTCAGCGGTAACACGATATACACATAACCCATGTTGATCTCAAGCGCCGCTGACGTTTGCTTTAATTCAAAACTCAACATCATTAAACGACTGCCGCCATAAACCAAGATACTTAACGCAGTGAACAACACGCAGATTTCGATTAAAAATGAGCATTTATGTCTAAGCGACGGGATCATTTTTTGATAAAACAGATCAAGTCCTAAGTGGGCTTTGGTGCGATACGCATAGGACGCGCCTAACACCCCGATCCAAATCAGTAAAAAACGCGCTAACTCTTCGGTGTATGAGCTGGGTGAGCGTAAAATAAACCGTGAAAAAACTTGCCAACAAACGACGGTTACAATCGCTATCATGGCTAAAATCAGTAATCGCTCGATGATGCGATTTAAGTGTGTGTTTAGTTGTCGCATTGTGTGCCTCTACATGCTTTTTATTTTTTTAATATGCTCTGCAACCGCTGTATCAGCGAACGAAGCATGAAAATCAGCCACTTTATCTTGAAACGCTTGTTTATCTGGGTAGGTCACTTGTACGCCTTCTGCGATCACTGCTTTAAGCGCCTCATCAGATGCGTTTTGCCACAGTGAACGTTGATACTCAACTGAGTCGGCCATCGCTTGGCTTAACCACTGTTGTTGTTCACTATTAAGCGAATTCCACACGTCTAAACTGGCTAAAATCACATCTGGCACAAAAGTGTGTTCATCCAGTGAATAATATTTAGCGATTTCGTAATGACGAGATAAGTAATAGCTTGGTGGATTATTCTCTGCGCCATCTACTACACCTTGTTGCAGTGCAGCATACAATTCGCCCCATGCAATCGGCGCTGCTGCGCCGCCTAACGCTTGCACTGTTGCCACGGCTGTGGGGCTATTTAACACGCGAATTTTTTTGCCAATTAAATCTTCAGGGGTATTAATCGCACCATTAGTAGTATAAAAGCTACGGCTGCCTGCATCGTAATAACCCAACCCTTTGAGTCTTGCAGTACTTACTTTATTAAGTAGCTCGGTGCCTAAATCGCTTTTAAGCACTCGCCAAAAATGTTCGCTATCACGAAATAAATACGGAATACCAAACACTTTCATCTCTGGTACAAAGCCTTCCAGCGGGCTTGCCGATACTTTAGTGATTGATAAACTGCCTATTTGTAATAACTCAATGAGTTCGCGTTCAGACCCTAATTGACCGCCTGGGTAGATGACAATTTCCATTGTGTCATTTGAATAAAATGCCAAACGTTCAGCCATATATTCCATTGCTTGATGCACCACATGACGGGTATCGAGTGTATGCGCCAAGGTTAATCGCACTGTTTTTTTGTCATCGCTGCAACTGCTAAGCAAAAATAACGACAAAACCAGCATTATCTTTATGAGAAGATTTCTATTCATTATTATTTCTTCTTATCGCTATATGATCATAAAAGAGCTGATTATCTCAGCTCGCTCGGTTGATATTTATCCATATCATCATAATCGAGGTTTTCACCTGCCATGCCCCAAATAAAACTGTAATTTTGTGTACCAGCACCTGAGTGAATTGACCACGGCGGCGACACCACAGCTTGCTCGTTATGCACCCAAATGTGGCGAGTTTCAGTGGGCTCGCCCATAAAGTGACATACAGCTTGCTGCTCGGGCAGTTCAAAATAAAAATACACTTCGTTACGGCGATCATGTTGATGGGCAGGCATAGTATTCCAAACACTGCCCGGTTTTAGCTCAGTTAAGCCCATTTGTAATTGGCATGTTTGCACCACGGTATTGATCAGCATCTGGTTAATATCGCGCTCATTTGAAGTTTCAAGTGCTCCTAAGTGCAGTACATTGGCATCATCACGGGTTACTAACTTATTTGGGTATTTATGATGGGCAGGCGCAGAATTGAGATAAAACTTTGCGGGGTTATTGCTGTCATGACTTTTAAATACCACGTCATCGGTATCTTTACCTAAGTACAAGGCATCTTTATAGCCAAGCTGAAAATCTTCGCCATCAGCAGTTACTGTGCCGCTGCCGCCCACATTTATTAGTCCGAGTTCGCGACCCGTTAAAAAGTTTGCAGCTTTTAAGTTGTCTACGGTTTCTAGCGTAAGTGGCGTGCTGGTTGGTACTGCACTGCCCACCATAAAACGCTCATAGTGAGTGTATAGCCAATAAATGCTGTTCTCTTGCATGAGTTTGTCGACCAAAAACTCATCTCTTAACTGTTGGGTGTCATAGCCTTTAACTTCATTTGGCCCGACGGCATAACGTGACTCTATTTCTGTGCTCATAACATGCTACCTAAAATTAAAAATTATCGTGCTAACCAGCCACCATCAACCGCGAGAATATGGCCATTGACATAGTCACTGGCTGTTGATGATAAAAAGATGGCTGAACCAATTAAGTCTTCTGCTTCGCCCCAACGCCCCGCAGGAATACGCTTTTCAATTTCGCTATTGCGAGCGGCATCATCTTGTAAAGCTTGGGTGTTATCAGTTCTGAAATAACCGGGGGCAATGGCATTGACCTGAATATTGTGTTGTGCCCATTCGTTTGCTAATGCTTTAGTAAGACCCGCAACTGCATGTTTACTGGCGGTATAGGCTGGGACTGTCATGCCGCCGCTGTATGACAACATCGAGGCAATATTAATTATTTTGCCAAAGCCTTGTTTGATCATATTTGGCGCAACCGCTTGTGCTAATAAAAAGCTAGCATCAAGGTTTACTTTCATCACGTGCTGCCATTGCTCATACGGATAATCCACCGCAGGGCTGCGAAATATGGTGCCACCAACATTAACCAAAATATCAATACCGCCATGGTTTGCTAAGGCTGTTACTGCTAATGCGTTAACTGAATCTGCATCACTTAAGTCAGCGGCATAGTCATAAGCCTCACCACCGCGGTCTTGGATCATCTGACACGTTGTTTGGCAGCCTTGCTCTTTACTACTGCTGCAAATAACCTTGGCGCCAGCAGCTGCTAAACCCAATGCGATTTGCTGACCCAGTCCACGGCTTGCACCGGTAATGAGCGCTGTTTTTGAAGTGAGATCAAATAAAGTGGCTGTCATGTTAAGTTCCTATCAATTTATTTATGCTTAATTACTAATTCAATGTAAATCGAATTAGCTAAACTTGTTAACACCCATTCTTCGCTACCGGTGGCAGTTTGTCAAATACTATTTGCCACCGGTGGCAAATATAGCTAAGATGTAACAATCAATCAGCCCATATAACGTTTATAGGTTCATATTATGCAAGCACTGAATAGAAAAAACTTTAATAAAAACAAATACCCAACAAAAATAATGCAATACGGTGAGGGAAATTTCTTGCGTGCCTTTATCGATTGGCAAATTGATAAACTCAATGAAACAACGGATCTTAACGCCGGTGTTGCGGTGATCCGCCCTATCGATTACGACGCAATTCCTTTACTTAATGTCCAAGACGGCTTGTATACCACTATTATTCGTGGCTTAAATGAGCAAGGTGAAACCGTTGCCGATCACCGTATCATTAGTTCAATCAATGAAGAAATTCCTGTCTATAAAGATTTTCCCCGTTATATGGCACTGGCTGAAAACCCTGATCTGAAAATTATTTTTTCAAATACCACTGAAGCCGGTATTGAGTACATTGATACTGATAAACTTAGCGATGCGCCCGCTAAAGCATTCCCTGCAAAATTGACGCAGTGGCTATTCCATCGCTTTAATCACTTTAATGGCTCAGCTGAGAGTGGCATGGTGATCATCCCTTGCGAGTTAATTGACTATAACGGCGAGAAACTCAAAGAAATCGTGTTTCAATACTGTCAACTTTGGCAACTACCAGAGGCGTTTACAAACTGGCTTAGTGATGCTAACCACTTTTGCTCAAGCTTAGTTGACCGCATTGTGACAGGCTTCCCACGTGATGAGCATCAACAACTGCAAGAATCATTAGGCTACTTAGATAACTTTATGGTGACCGCTGAGTACTTTCACTTGTTTGTTATTCAAGGGCCGCAGCATCTTGCAGAATTGCTATGCTTGCAAAACAGCGACCTAAATATAAAAATTGTTGATGATATTTCACCGTACAAACAGCAAAAAGTCGGTATTTTAAATGGTGCCCATACGGCGCTAGTGCCACTGGCTTACATGGCGAACATTGATTCTGTGGGCGATGCGCTGGCCGATCCTTTGTTTGAAAAATACCTAACACAATTAATCTTTGCTGAAATTATTCCCACTCTTGATTTACCTGAAGATGAATTAAAGCGCTTTGCCAATGATGTACTGAACCGCTTTAGAAATCCGTATATTTGCCATTTATTACTGGCTATTTCACTCAACAGTATGACTAAATTTAAGACCCGTATTTTGCCGCAGTTGCACACCTATGTGACAACAAATAACGCCGTACCGAACATGATGGCACTGGCTATTGCCGGGCAAATTTTAATGTATAAAGGCCTGCGTAATGAGCAGCCAATTGCACTGAGTGATGCACCACAATGGTTAGAATTATTTAATACTCTATGGCATGACTTTGATAACAATGCGTTGTCATTAACGGCCCTTGTTGAACAAGTGCTAGGCGCAAAGTGGCATTGGGAAAGTGATTTAAATACGCTGCCAGAATTAACCAGTACAGTCACAACTCACCTACGTAATATGCTCACTGAAGGTGTAGCTAGTACGCTTACTAACCAGTTAGGCCAATAATATGAAAGCATTAATTAAACTACATCCGACCGATGACGTTGCTATTGCAATGCGTAATATCACCGCGGGTGAAATACTGCCCGTTGATGGCGAAGAGATTTTAGTCAATGAGAACATTGATAAAGGCCATAAAGTGGCGCTGCGTGATATTAATAAACAAGAGAATATTATTAAATACGGCGCCCCCATTGGCTTTGCCCTAGAGCATATTCAAAAAGGCGGCTGGGTGCATACGCACTGCGTTAAAACCACCCTTAACGATGAGCTTGAATACCAGTATATTCCTGAGTTTATTGAGCAAAGTGAAGCGACTCCTTCGCCTGCTGTTAACCTTTACCGTCGTCAAAATGGCGAAGTCGGTATTCGTAATGAAATTTGGCTGATCCCGACGGTTGGCTGCGTTAATGGCATGATCAATCAAATGATCAAAGAGTTTAAACTTCGTCATCCACAATTAGAAATTGATGGCATTTATGCGTTCCCTCACCAATTTGGCTGCTCGCAGCTGGGGGATGATTTAGATACAACGCGAATTTTATTGCAAAACATGGCACTGCACCCAAATGCGGGTGGCGCTTTAGTGGTTGGTTTAGGCTGTGAAAATAATCAATTACCGGCATTTCGTGATGGCTTAGGGGATTACGATGAAGGCCGCATTAAGTTTTTGATCACCCAACAAGCCGATGACGAAATTGAAGAAGGCGTTGCGCTACTTGAACAAATTTATGCCCAAGTAAAACAAGATAAACGTCAACCGGGTACTTTATCTGAAGTAAAGTTTGGCCTTGAATGTGGTGGCAGCGATGGTTTGTCTGGTATCACGGCGAATCCGATGCTGGGTTATTTTTCAGATTATTTAATTGCCCAAGGTGGTACCACAGTACTGACCGAAGTGCCTGAAATGTTTGGCGCTGAAACCTTATTAATGTCGCGCTGCAAAGATGAAGAGACCTTTAACAAGCTGGTCAGCATGGTGAATAACTTTAAAGGTTATTACAAAGCTCATAATCAACCGATTTATGAAAATCCGTCGCCAGGTAATAAAAAAGGCGGCATCACTACCTTAGAAGATAAATCATTAGGGTGTACGCAAAAAGCCGGCACCAGCAA
This sequence comes from Pseudoalteromonas prydzensis, assembly GCF_011050055.1. GTDB lineage: Bacteria > Pseudomonadota > Gammaproteobacteria > Enterobacterales > Alteromonadaceae > Pseudoalteromonas > Pseudoalteromonas prydzensis_A. Next base: position 25,626 of record NZ_DRGM01000212.1, read on the forward strand.
AGTACAAGCGGTTTTACATTATGGTGAACGCTTGCAAATAGCTGGCCTGAATCTATTGGATGCCCCCGGTAACGACCCGATTGCCACCAGCGCACTCGGTGCTGCCGGTTGTCATATGGTGTTATTTACCACTGGCCGCGGTACGCCTTATGGTGGATTTGTGCCAACGTTAAAAATTGCCACTAATTCAGAACTGGCGAATAAGAAAAAACGCTGGATAGATTTTGACGCTGGCGTTTTAATTAACGATGTCACCATGGAGCAAGTCCACGGGGAGTTTGTTGAACTGCTAGTCAACATTGTAAACGGCCAACCCACCTGCAATGAAATAAACGACATTCGTGAAGTCGCTATTTGGAAAAAAGGAGTGACGTTATAAATGACGCCTAAGTCCATCGCAATTATTGGCGAATGTATGGTTGAGCTTAGCGGCCAACCATTTACTGCCATGCAGCAAAATTATGGCGGCGATAGCATGAATACCGCCATTTACTTAAAAAAACTCGCAGGCAATGAAGTAAACGTCAATTACGTCAGTGCTATGGGCACTGATCCACTAAGTCGTGCCCTCATCGAAAAATGGCAAGCTCATCATATTAATACCGACAATGTGCTACTCAGTCATAACAAACAACCGGGTTTGTATATGATTCAAAACGATGCATCTGGAGAGCGTACTTTTCAGTATTGGCGCAGCGATTCAGCGGCTAAATATTTAGTGCAACATGCTGATTTTAATAAAGTGCTTACAGCGCTCGCTCAAGTTGATGCTATTTATTTGTCGGGGATCTCACTGGCAATCTTATCGGAGCAAGACTGCCATACTTTACTCAGCCATTTAGCGCAGCTAAAACAGCAAGGGATAAAAATTATTTATGATAGCAACTACCGCCCTGCATTATGGTTAAGCAAAATGCACTGCCACCTTGCCAATAATAAAGCCTATGCACTGGCCGATTTAGCATTAGTGACCTTTGACGATGAAGCACAATTGTGGGGAGATAGCAGTGTTGCGCAATGTACCGAACGCTTGCACCAACAAGGCGCTCATGAGGTCGTTGTAAAACTCGGCGCGGATGGCTGCCAATACAGTAAAAAACACCCTGATAATTCCATTTCAGTCGAGCTGTTTAATACTGTCGCTGTAGAAAAAGTGATCGACACGACCGCCGCCGGCGACTCGTTTAATGCCGGTTTCTTAGCGTATTGGCTAACGGAGCAGCCTATAAAGCACTGTGCTCAAGCGGGTAATTTACTGGCCGCACAAGTGATCCAACAACGTGGTGCTATTGTTAAGATAGACACCCCAGCAATAAAAAATACCATAGAAAATAAGTAACACTATGAAAAAACGCTTTTTATTATATTTTTGTTTATTGATTACCTACTTTGGCTTGCAGGCGGCAACGCCGCCAATTGGTAGCGAGCCAAGTAAGGTATTGTATGTTGATAAAACACGGCCAAGCGCTTTTAAAACCATTCAAGCCGCGATTGATGCCAGTAGCCAGTTTAAATCGGCGATTATCTTAATTGGCCCTGGGTTATATCAAGAAAAACTGTACATCACCCGTAATAACCTCAGTTTAGTCGGCAGTTCGCTTAGCGATACGCGTATCGAATATGCGCAGCTTCGTAACAACTGGCGGGAGCAACACGATAGTGATTGGGGCGCTGCGGTGATCAATATTGCCGGCAGTGACATCAATATTGTTAATCTAACAGTGACCAACAATTATGGTCGCTTACATAACACCCATGACCATCAATTCGCTATTCGCGGCTTTGAAAATGCCACACGGATCATCTTGCATCAGTGTGATATTAGCGCCGATGGTGCTGATACATTAAGTTTATGGAATAAAGACAATGGCCTTTATTACCATTCTTATTGCTCATTTACTGGGGCAACGGATATGGTGTGCCCGCGTGGTACGGCGCTTATCGAACACTCAACATTTTTCAATCTGAAACAAACGGCAACCTTGTGGCATGATGGTGAGCGTGATCCAGAGCAAAAACTCGTCGTTGCCAACAGTACCTTTGACGGGGTGAAAAACTTCTGGCTTGGCCGCCATCACTATGATGCGCAGTTTTATTTATTTAATAATCAATTTTCAAAAAATTTGGCCGATAAAGCCATTTTTAAGAAAACCTATAAGGACGCTTCACGCAATCGTAACAACTATTATGGTGATCGTTACTACTTTTATGCCAATCAGAGCCCAATGGATTTTCCTTGGTTAGCAACCAATATAACCCAAGCTCAACACACGCAGTTTACTGAACCATCATTAGAGCAATGGGTGTTTAAAAACAACTGGCAGCCTAGTAAGGTGCTTAGTGAACTACAACAAGAAATACAAAATCAGCAATTTAAAAGCAAGCCGTTTACTTTATAAACATCATGAATGCCTCGCAACCGAACCTGAGTGCATACCTAAGCCTACTTTTTTAAAATAACTGCTGTGAGACGCTTATTTTATTTAAGTAGACTTCCTCTCATGGGTATGCACTCGAATTTACCACACCACTAACTTGCCACTAAGGCGCCGCTTTGCCATCAGCATCTATGCCACGCTTCCAATACGCTGAACACACGATTCTTGCACTAGGGACAGCAAACTGCTCTTTGGCAAGATTTTGAATTGTGCGCACAAGTGCAGCTTCAAGCCCCATAAAAATGATTGGCGTATCGGTGTACTGCTCTAAGCAGTGCGTGATCTGCTCCAGCAACTCTGTTTGCGGCTCGGTGGTAACTAGCCAGTTAATGCGATGGTTAGTATGTACCTCTATCGTATCAAGTGTGATGATATCTTGCGAGTCAGCAACGTGGATGATCACATCAACATCGGCACTTGCCGGTAGTTGCTGCAAATAGCCGTTAATTGCGTTGACAGAGGTTAGATCGGCAATCATTAAATATTGCGACTGACTAAAATCATCCAGTTTTTTAGGGCCTGGTCCTGCAATAGCCAATTTATCACCGGGTTTGGCCTGTTTTGCCCAGTCAGTGGCTATACCGCGATGTTGATTAACTACAAAATCAAGGGTAATTGTATGCTTAACAGGATCAATCGCCCTAATTGTATATGAGCGTTTAGGTGCAGGGTTAGCTGCTTTAAGATCAATTTCCACATCATTTTGACCAAAGTGTGGAAATAATACTTTTACATAAGCACCGAGTTGATCGTTTGGAAAGTCAGAAAACTCATCACCTCCAACAACCAAACGTTTTAAATGGGGGGCAATATCTGTTGTGCTGATCACGGTTGCACGGCGTACTCTTCTCGTCATTTTTGTCTCCTCACACGGTTAATTCATTGTTTAATTGCACAACGCCCCATTAGTTGATAAAGTCAACTATAAAGAATTAATTGACTTTGTCAACTAACTAGGTGGAATATGCCACAACAAAATTTAGCTTCAACTCTCTTTGCACTGACACAAAGCTATCGGCTGATTGTAAGAGACGCTATCAATGCCAGCGAATTAGGATTAAATGCATTGCATGTTAAGTGCCTGCATATCATTGCCGATACTAGGCACTGCACAGCCAATGACATCGTCAATGAAACGCAGCGTGATAAAGCACAAATAGCACGCTTAATTAAAGAGTTGCTGTCTTTATCCTTGATCACCAAGTGTGCGGATGAAAATGATAAACGCTGCTTTATTTTGTCATTTACCCAGCGTGGGCAAACACTTTATCAAACCCTTCAACAAGCCGAGCAGCGCGTTGATAGCTTACTCTGCCAAGGGCTTGACCAAGCACAAATTGATAATTTTTTAATGGTCGCTAACACTATGATCAACAATATAAAAAATGAATAACATCGGTAATATGCGCAGGCCCCTAATCTAACTCTTGGCATTTTAACGTGCTAAGCACTATACTGTACAAACGTACAGTATAGTGTGTTTTTATATATGCTTGTTATTCCTATTTATATCGAAGCGGGTATTTGTGGCTTTGAATCGCCTGCCGCGCAATACCAAGAGCTGGGGTTATCCCTCGATCAATTATTGATTAAACACCCTGATGCAACCTTTATCGGTATCGCCTCTGGTGAGTCAATGCAGGGCGTGGGGATTTTTGATGGTGACTTACTCTTGGTTGACCGCGCTGAGGAAGCCAAAAATAATGATGTGATCGTGGCTAATTTAAATGGTTTATTTGTGTGCAAATTACTTGATAAAACCAATGCTCGGTTACTGTCGGCGTCGCCATTATACGGCCCGGTGCAATTGAGCCAAGAAGATGAATTCCAATTAGAAGGTGTGGTGACACGTTCTATCCGGCTACACCGCACAAGCCCTGAGTTATACCAATGTATGCCTTAGTCGATGCAGTGGCATTTTATGCCAGCGCCGAGAAAGTATTTGATCCTGCACTGCGTACTAAGCCTGTTGTCGTACTGACTAACAATGATGGCTGTATATGTGCCGTGTGCCCTATTGCACGGCGGCTAAATATTCCTAAGTTTCAGCCTTATTTTAAAGTTAAACATTTATTAGCCAAACACAATGTAGTTATTCGCTCATCGAATTATGAACTGTATGCCGACTTAAGCGATAAGATGATGAATATAATCAGTCGCTTTTGTGATAATCAGTTTGTGTACTCGATTGATGAAGCGTTTTTGTACTTTAACGGCTTTACCCCACTCATTAATGACTGGCATCAATATGGTCAGTTAATTCGCCGTACCGTTTGGCGCGAAACAAAGCTGCCCGTTGGGGTTGGCTTTGGTCCAACGCCAACCCTTGCCAAAGCAGCTAATCATGCAGCAAAAAAACTCAACGGCTTTAATGGGGTTGCAGTGATTGATAGTGAGCAAGCACGACAGCATATTTTAGCCGCTATGGATGTGGGTGATGTTTGGGGCGTTGGCAGACGCTTAACTAAAAAGTTAAAACTACTTAATATTAGCAGTGCGCTTGATTTAGCTCAGCAATCCCCACCTCGCATGAAACGCTTATTTAGCATCATGCTTGCCCGCACAGTGGATGAGCTAAATGGCCGCCCGACCTTAAATTGGCATGACGTACAGCAAAATAAACGCGAGATATTTTCAACCCGCAGTTTTGCAACTAGGTTAAGCTGCCCTATTGCTTTAAAAACAGCGTTAGTGAGTCATGCCATGATTGTTGCACGTAAGCTACGCGCGCAAAACTCAGTCACTAAGCGATTATTACTGTTTATTGCCAGCTCACCCCATGAGCAACACTACACAAAAAAATCGCTTATTTATGAACTCCCTCACGCGAGTGGCGACAGCACTATCTTTGCTAATGCAGTAACGGCTATTTTCGAGCAACTGTATCAAGTAGGCGTACGGTATTATAAATGTGGTGTAGGGGCATTAGAGATAAGCACTGCGCAGTTTCAGCAACAAGATTTATTTACTCAAAAAACAGATAATATTAACTTGATGGCCTGTTTAGATGCAGTCAACAAACGTTACGGCACAGATAGCTTAACGCTTGCAAGTCAGCAACAAACTAACCAATGGCATATGAAGCGCACTTTTTTATCGCCCCACTATACAACCCGCTGGCAACACTTACCGAAAATTAGTTGCTGTTAGCGTTGTAATTCAAACTGACAAAGTACATCGCTGTTTTCGACACTGTATGTAAGAGTCGTTGGTGAGATAAAGCGCAGCGTTTGGCTGGTATCTAAATTATCTACCTCATTCTCACAGCGAGTATGGCGTAGTGACATGGTAATACTTTGCGTGGTGTATTTATACTTAGTAGTGACTAAACAAAAGTTAGCGACTTTATTGGTTTGTGTGCCATGGTGTAAGTTGTTAAAAATGATTTCATCGCCGAGCTTAAAGCCAAGATCAGGCTCATTTTCATCAAGCAATGCTAACGCTCCACTAGCACACATTTTAGCGTCACCAGATACTAATTGATAACTGCCAACCTTAGTGTTGAATAAATTAATAAACTGACTCTTATTACTGGGTAACTCAGTTTTAGCGCTGCCTAACGCGCTCATACATAAGCAAACACCGTACAGTAGTACTTCACTATAACGCATTAAAAACCTAACTATTCGTAGTGTGTAACATCAGCATAGCATAGCTACAATAATTAAAATAAGATCAATAACATAAATGCTTGCCTAAGCTATTGAATAAACCTTGGTATTACTGCCAATATTTAGCAAAAAGTTGCGGGTATGCAAGCTTTAAAAACTTAGGTTTATCTTTGAAGCGTTTACCCTTTGGCTGTTCAAGCCCGGAAGGAGCAAAAGGCAACTCGTCTTCGTTGCGTTCTTCGTACAGTAAACCAGCTATTAAATCGTATTCATCTAAGTACGGATAAGGCTGCTCATTTAAATGATAGACAGGAGTGCACTGGGCTAATGAATCGGCATTTTCAAGGGCGGCATTAAAGGTCGTTTCACCACGAGAAATCAACCAACAACGAAATTCAGAGAAGCCATAATCGTCGTTGCAACCAGCCATTACAAACGCAGCGCCAAATAACTCCCACGTATAGCTTTGACGCATACAAAGGCTAAATTGTTTATCAAATTCAATAAGCTGCTCATCTGTCAAATCGCTCAGTAGCGTTTTTAACCGTTCACTTACCGACTCTGGCTCGGCGGTTTTATCGGGAACGGTAACTAATTGCCAAAACTCGCTAGACGAAAGCACACTCATGACAGGATCTCTTGCACACGACCAACTTGGCCATCTTCTAATTGCACTTTAATACCATGGGGATGATTTGCTGACTTGGTCAGCAACCGTGAAACAATACCGTTGGTAAGCGTGCCACTGCGTTGGTGTTGTTTTAAAACTATGTTGACTTCAGTACCTGGAGAAATTTGTGAACGAGTAGGAACAGCCATAATACACCTCTTTTGCTATTTTATTGAATTATAGCTACATGTATCACTGATACCAAACTTAAAGTACAGTGATGATGATGTTTTCGCGCTCGATTGCGCTAATAATAGCCTCACTATGCTTTTCTATTTCAGTGCCGCAGCCAATTAATTGAAAATCAAACAACATCACTACCCTAAACTTTGTCAGCGGTAAAAATGAACTCTTTAACTGTTAAATCAATGCTCGCAAGTTCCTTGCTAAGTATATGTTTGATTAATAGCGTATCTTGATTTTCCGTTGCTTGTTCAAGTGCCAACTGATCTTTAAAGAAACAGCTAATTTTAAGTGACGTAGCTGGTTTTTTTATATCTATATCATGAGTTAACCAACTAAACTCTGTTACTTCATCTTTAATACATTCACAGGCACGCGTTAAAGTCGTACGTAATACTTTATCAAATTGTTTTTGTGTTTTAGTCATTATCGGTTGTTTGCTCTGCTTCGCGTTGTTTTTTAAATTCGTCGTAGCTATCTTGTTGGCGTTTTACGCACTCATGGTACTCTTTATCTGCCATATAACTACATTCCCCAAGCCGCGCAGCTTGGATTTCGTGATAGCGCGAATCTGAACTACAGGCGGTTAAAAACAGTACCAGCACAATGCTCATTACATATTTTAGCTTATTAAAAAGCATTAAAAATTCCTTACATTTTTAACTGGAAAAGTAATTCATCCACGGCGATTTTACTGTATATTGCAGACGTTTTATATCACTAACCGTTAAGGGCTTATTATGATGTTGTCGCAGTTACAGGAGCTGTTCCAGCGTATCGATAAAAGTAAACTATTTCAATCATTTGTTATCGCCGTTATTGTGGTATCAGCGCTCACCGTTGGTGCTCATACTTACTCGTTACACCCCACTGTTGAACTTGCTTTACACTGGATGGACATTGGCATCACGGTATTTTTCTTAATAGAACTCATTATCCGCTATGTGGCGAGTAAGGGCATTAAAGACTTTTTTAGCAAAGGCTGGAATATTTTTGACTTTATAATCGTCATTGGCAGTTTATATCCTGCTGCAGGTTCAAGCATTTTTATAGCCCGTTTACTGCGAATATTCCGTGTACTACGGTTAGTCTCGATGGTGCCAGAACTACGTTTACTGGTTAATTCATTATTAAAAGCCATACCGCAAATGGGCTACATTGCGCTGTTAATGTTTGTTATTTTCTATATTTATGCCGCAACTGGCAGCATGTTATTTGCTGATATAAACCCATTTCTATGGGGTGATGTATCAATCTCAATGCTGACTTTGTTTAGAATTGCAACCTTTGAAGATTGGACCGATGTCATGTACGAGACCATGGCGGTCTATAAACTTAGCTGGATTTACTATCTTACATTTATATTCTTAACAGCGTTTGTGTTTTTAAACATGATGGTAGGCGCAATTCTTGAAGTGATGTCAGAGGAGCATCGCAATGCCCGAGAAGAGCAAGCTGATATTGATTCTCTGCCCGCAACCCAAGGGCAAATTAATGAGCTCAAAGCGCAAGTTACAGAGCTTACACAATTGATTAAAAATCAACGTTCATAAGTCACTAAAAATAGGCCAGCTTAGCTGGCCTATTAGTTACACTTTAAATCTGCCTACCAACTCGGTTAATACTGACGAAAGTCGATTCATTTTATCGCCATTTTCATGAGTCGCATTAGCAATATCACTGACATCATCAGCAACATTTTTTATCTCTGTAACATTACGATTAATGTCTTCCGCAACATGTTGTTGCTCTTCAGCTGCGGTCGCTATTTGTGTGTTTAAATCACTGATAGTTGCAATCGATGTGGTGATCTCAGCAAACTGTTGCTGCGCCGAGTGCGATAGCTCCACTGTTTTATGCGTACTTTCAAGACTGCGGTTCATTTCATTGGACACTTGCGCAGACATACTACGTAGCTTATCTAGCTGTGATGCAATCTCTTGCGTTGATTCAGCAGTACGTTGCGATAATGCGCGTACTTCATCGGCTACGACTGCAAAGCCTCTGCCATGCTCTCCAGCCCTTGCAGCTTCAATGGCGGCATTAAGTGCAAGTAAATTTGTTTGTTCTGAAATACCGCGAATAACATTCAAAATCGACATGATGTTTTCACTTTCAGCGTCAAGCTGCGAAATATCAGCACTGGCTTTGGTGATCACCACAGAGAGTTGCTCAACACTTTGCACTGTTTGTGTGATCACCGATTGACCAAGCTCTGACGCTTGTTGCGTTTGCATTGCAAGATCTGCAGCATTAGCACAACTTGCCGACACTTCATTGGCGGTCGCAGCCATTTCATTAATTGCCGTGGCAGCCATTTCCAGTGCTTGTTGCTGTTGTGAAGTTGCCCCTGTTAACTGTCCTGCCTGTGACGACGTTTGCTGCGATGCATCTGACACATCTTTAGCACATTCATTGATTTGAGTAACAAGCTCAGCAATCAAGTTTAAAAACAGATTAAAACTATTGGCAAGCTTTGCCGTTTCATCTTTGGTTGTTATTGTGAGCCGTCGAGTTAGGTCACCACCGCCTTGCGCAATTTCAGCCAGACCATCACTGACTTCAACTATAGGTGAAGAAATTACTTTTGAGATATAACTTGCGATCAAAATGAATACAATAATTAGCACTGCACTAATAATTAAAATTGTAAAGGTCATGGTGTTTGCGGCGCTCATCACCTCTGACTTTTCAACTAAACCAATAAATTTCCAACCCAACTTAGCTGAAGTATATATATTGGCAATAAAATCTTTGTTATTAATAACAATTTCAAACTGACCTTGGGTATTAGCAGCTAACTGCTTGTACTTCCCACCCGCAATATCAGCTAAACGTTTAAAACGAAAATCTTCATTTTTAACATCAACAAGTACATTTCCCGTATCTTCAATCAGCATTAAGTAACCAGTTTCACCCAGCTTAATATTGGCAATCATTTCTGTCAGTCCTTGCAAAGAAACATCCATTCCCTGTACACCAGTGATTTGTCCATTATCTTTTATTGCTTTTACAGTAGAGACAATAACCATATCGTCAGCTGCCCAATAATAAGCACTGGTACGAACCGTTTTACCGCCCGCAGATTTACCAGTTAAATACCAAGGTCGAGAGCGTGGGTCATAATTGGCATTAACTTCTCCCGCTGGCCACTGAATATAGCCACCTTGTTCATTGCCCATATAAATATAAGCAAGTCCAGGGTGAGTTTGGCCGAAGTGATCAAACTGTTGAAATGCGGCACGCTCAACACTACTGCCCTGAAGATGTTTTAGCATCACCGAATTATTTGTGTCTACATGAGTTTTGACATCTTGCTTGGCAGCTAAGACCATTTGATGTGAAGCTAAATAAGCAACATTTTTTTCTATTTCGGCAAAAAATATAGCGATACCATTATCTATTTGCCGTGCTTCCCTCTCGCTCATTTGCGCAAAATTATCAATAGCTTGTTCTCTTGTTTGCGTGATAACAAGGGCTGCAATAATAAAAAGAGGTAAGGCGATGGCTGAGGCAAAAGATAGTTTTAATTTTTTTGATATATTCATACATAGGAGGCCAAATAGAGACTCCCATAAAGATAGTAAGCTATTGAGTATTCAGCAAGAAACGATCTAACTAAATTAACTAAGCAGTGACAAAACTAAAGCGATGCAAAAAGACAACAGCAAAAGGGCTGGCACATTGCCAGCCCTCTATATTAACTGTAGTAAATGGCTGCTGGTAAACTAATGTTTGTTATCAACAATAATACGCAGCATGCGACGTAGTGGCTCAGCGGCGCCCCATAATAATTGGTCACCAACGGTGAACGCACTAATGTATTTAGGGCCCATTGCTAATTTACGAATACGCCCTACCGGAATACTTAACGTGCCAGTGACTTTAACTGGAGTTAAATCTGTAGCCGTAATGTCACGCTCATTCGGGATAACTTTAACCCACTCATTGTGTGACGCTAAGATTTGTTCAATTTTTTCAACACTGATATCTTCACGTAATTTAATGGTCATCGCTTGTGAGTGACAACGCATTGCGCCAATACGCACACATAACCCATCAATTGGCACCGGCTGTTTACTTGAACCTAAAATTTTATTTGCTTCAACTTGCGCTTTCCATTCTTCTTTTGATTGACCTGATGGCATTGGCACATCAATCCATGGAATTAAGCTGCCTGCTAACGGCACGCCAAATTGGTCTTGCGGTAAATCGCTTGAGGCAATTTGCTGCGTAACTAGTTTATCAATTTCTAAAATCGCTGCTTGTGGATCGGCCAGCTTATCAGCCACGCTTGCATGAATAGAGCCCATTTGCGCAATCAGCTCTTTCATATTACGGGCACCGGCACCTGATGCTGCTTGATAAGTCATTGGGCTTACCCATTCAATCAGGTCTTGCTCAAATAAACCGCCTAATGCGAGTAACATCAATGAAACGGTGCAGTTACCACCCACATAGGTTTTAACACCTTGCTGTAAACCTTGCTCAATGACGTCTTTGTTGACCGGATCAAGGACAATAATACTGTCGTCGCTCATCCGCAGTGCTGATGCAGCATCAATCCAAAACCCGTGCCAACCCGCTTCACGTAATTGTGGGTATACGGCTTTGGTATAATCGCCACCTTGACAGGTAATGATGATGTCCATTTTTGCCAGCGATTCAACATCCATTGCATCAAGTAATGGCTTTGCAGGACCCGCTAAATCAGGGCCAAGTTGACCGGTTTGCGAGGTAGTAAAAAAAGTAGTATCGATATTGGCAAAATCATTTTCTTGTTGCATACGCTCTAATAACACAGAGCCAACCATGCCCCGCCATCCGACCAATCCTACTTTTTTCATTGTTTGTTCCACTGTTTGAGTCATAAGAAATACCTAATACGTTAAAAATTAAAATTCATTGCGTGAGATTTAATTTTTATAGCCTCCTAAGCTAACACCACCAGCACACTAAAACTAGTCAATAAACTGTAACTTAAATATTTTTCATAATGTAAAACTGTGCAATAACATACAGCGTTTATTTTAAACTTTAATAAAAGCTTAACCTTGTTGAAACCTATATTTACCAAGCTTAGTAAGCACATTAGATAAAGATGTTTTGTGTAATTCTACATTCAACTAAAGGAAAAGATAATGAAGACACTTACTTTCGCTGTACTTGCTTTAGCATCACTTAATGTATTTGCAGATACAACACTTTCAGCGAGCACAATAACGCTAAAAGAAAATGAAAAAGTATCTTTTGAGCGCGCAGAAATAAATATGGAAGAACAACAAGGCGTATTAATCAATACTGCAACAACCTATTACAGTCCAAAGGTGTGGATAAATGGACGCTTAGAGCTGTTTTTTGTTGGCTCTACAAATGGAAATCAATTTTGTGAAGAGCGTGGTCACAACCAAGAAATCTCTGGAAGCACAATTACCTGCGGAGAAGATGAAAGCGCCTATGGAGACTTTGATTGGTATAACCAAACATGGGGAATGAAAAGCACGGGTAGTAAAAATCAATGTTACCCGCTTTATGCAACTATAAAGTGCCAATAAAGTATTGAATTATAAAATTATAGCCCTGTATCAGTTACAGGGCTACTAGCTATTTACTACCTTAAAGACGATGAACTGAGCCTATATAATCAGTAACGCCATCACTACAACTTTGCGCATCATCACCGTTAAACTCCTCTAATATATAAATTTTTACAGACGCCCCTGAATCTTTAGCTTCAGCAAGCCTTTCTAAAATTTGACCAAATTGACTATCTTGATAAGCTAGCGTTAACTTATCATTATTCCTATGAGTTATGCTATTAGTTGTCTTTACAATGACTTGGGGTAACTCTAATTGAAGGCTATTTAATCAACCCTATTACGACACAACCACCCGTTTTACAAACAGCAGATAATAAAAAGCCCTACACTTGGCAGGGCTAGGGTAATAATGGCTTATTGTAGTTGCCTTTATTAGATGACTTTAAAACTCGTAACTAAAGCTCACACTTAATTCTCTAGGTGTTTCTTCAGAACGAATTAATACGTCATTTTGTTCAACTTCAAAGTTTTGTCCCAACATATTTTTCACTTTAAGTGTTAGTGTGGTATTAAACGTTGGGTAATAACTATAAACCATGTCTAACGAGTTTAAAGGTTGTTCGTAAGCGTCATCAAAGTTATTAACACCCGCAGCTAAAATACGATCACCAAATACATTGTAGATAACAGAGGCTTGATGCATGCCATCATGTGAATCGTAATTCAGTTGTAAGTTGGCAACATACTTTGAATGCCCCGTCATACGTCGCTTTAGATTCGTAAGATCGGCGCGCTGTTCTTCTGCAATTTCAACTTCTGAATCACTGAGCGTTAAATTACCAGAAGTAAAGAAAGCACCTCCTAATAAATCACTATGCAACTCAGTTAACCATTCAGCTTCAATACCGTAAACATAGGCTGTATCTGCATTATCAAACTGCAAAGTAAAACGGCCGTCGCTTTCTGTTAATAGTGCTTCGATTGGGTTATCAATATCTTTATAGAATGCGCCAATTGAGTAATTATCGCCATTGTCCATATAAAATTCGATACGTGCATCAAAGTTATCTAAATAGCTAGATTCTAAGAATGGATTACCAAGAGTTCGATAACCAGTAAGCGGATCTTGGAATTGAACAGGGCTTAGCTCTCGCAAATCTGGACGTACAACCGTGCTACCATAACCAAAACGAACTTGATACGATTGCTGACTATATGTCATAGATAACGAAGTAAAATACTCATCTTCCATCACACTTGCTTGTTCTATCGCATCTGCACTTAATTTATCTGCTAGTAGAGCAGGATCAAATGCTGAGCGAGAAAAAGCAAGCGCAACTTGGCGGAAGTCCTCGTAACGCACACCACCACTTAAACGCCAATCTTGAGCAAACGTGATGTCAAAAGAGCCGTAATAAGCATCAATCATTTGCGCTGCTAAGTAATCATCGGCGGTTGGTTCTTGGAACAATAACTCGACATCCGTTGAATCAATAACAGCATCGTCAGCAAAAAAACTGCCAATTGAAAGTGCTTCGTCTTCACTTTGTGCTAAATCTAAAGACTGAGTTTGGCTAAAGCGATAGTTAAAAAAGTCTGTGCGGTAATCACGTGTTTTTTCAACAAAATAACCACCACCCGCAATTTCTACTTCGGCGTTATCAAAGTAAAAAACTTTGTTTACATTGACGCCCCAGTTTTCAACATCGTCTTCTAGCTCAACAAATCGATACAAATAAGGATTACCACCTAAGCTACCATTGTAAAAAGTACGTTGATATTCGCCATCTAAGTACTCATCACGAACCGTTACTTTAAGTTCACCCGGTATACTTGTAGTCGCTGTTGAGTCAGTATACTGCCTATGTTTACGGTATTGAAGCTGAATGGTTAACTGAGTTGCATAGTGATTTATTAGGAGGTGCTTTCTTTACTTCTGGTAATTTAACGCTCAGTGATTCAGAAGTTGAAATTGCAGAAGAAC
>NZ_DRGM01000213.1 GCF_011050055.1 Pseudoalteromonas prydzensis
CAGCCTGTGTGGTACGCTTCGCCATTGCGAATAGGGCTACCTAGTGCGCGAATGCGTCCAGCATTAATACCAATACCCGCACGTTGTGATACGTATTTTACAATCGCAGATGAGGTGGCGTTGATTGAATCTAAGCTGTCACCACACTCAATCAATACACATGAGCTGAATTGACGAGTAGGTGTACGTACCCCCGCCATAATTGGCGTAGGTAAAGAAATTTTAAATAATGACACCGCATCGTAAAAACGTTTAATGTAGTCTAAACGGGTTTCTTTTGGATAATCAGAGAACAAGCTAGCCGCAACTAAAATATATAAAAACTGCGCGCTTTCATATATTTCACCGGTAACTCGGTTTTGCACTAAATATTTGCCTTCAAGCTGCTTAACTGCTGCGTAGCTAAAGTTTAAATCACGTCCATGATCAAGGTACTCGTCTAATTGATCAATTTCTTGCTCTGTGTAGTCAGCGAGTAAGTGGGCATCGTAACGCTTATCTTCAACTAACTTGACGATGTGATCGTATAAACGCGGTGGCTCAAATTGACCATAGGCTTTTTTACGCAAATGGAATACAGCTAAGCGAGCTGATAAATATTGATAATCAGGCGACTCTTTAGAGATCTGATCAGCGGCCGCTTTAATGATGGTTTCATGGATGTCTTCAGTACGAATACCATCATAAAACTGGATGTGTGATTTTAGCTCAACTTGTGAGACAGACACATTATTCAGACCTTCGGCGGCCCAAGCAATAACGCGATGGATCTTATCTAAATCAAGTGACTCTTTACGACCGTCACGTTTGCTTACAGATAGCTGTTGGTTCATAGTTTTGCCTGTATTCCTTGGGATATAAAATTTTTTAGTGACACATTTTTCTTAGAATAAATATTTTATTGTCATAAGACGGTGCTAGCGAGAATTTAATTGAATAACATTTAGCCACAACATCTGGTGTTCATCAAACTCTGGATCACAAGATAGTGTGGTATGCGATCATTTGCAAGGGGCATAAATGCCCCAAATTGTGGATAACGTCGGGATAACACGTTTGTGTTAGTAGCCATTAACCTTTGACCATTTGATTAAAATGAAATTTATAAAAATCAACTCATGATCGATTAAATTTAACCATTTTAAAAATAAATTTAGGCTGCTTTTTTTATCAGCAAACAATGTGCAAAAAATAACACGATCACAATATGTAGTGGTTAATATTTAACAAGCCACTATATATGGTTAAATGCATCAATTGGTGATTGCCAATTAAAATCAGCTTGCCAGCTTAATGCTTCCTCTTCACTGGGGATATATCCCCACAACGCTGTAGCGCTGTGCATGTTCGCCGCTTTGGCTGCAATAATGTCGCGCTGCGCATCACCAATATATAAACAGCGACTCGGGTCGACATCTAACAGTTGTGCTGTATGCAGTAAAGGTAATGGAGATGGTTTTGCTACATTTAGGGTGTCACCACAGACAATTGCTTGCGCATCACTTAACTCAGAGATAGCTGCCACTAAGGGGGTGGTCAAAAATTCAGGCTTGTTGGTCATGATCCCCCATTTGATCTGTTGCTGCTCAAGCGCAATCAATAATTGTGCAATGCCAGTAAAGCATTGGCTATGAATCGCAATATTATCAGCGTAGGCAGTTAACAGCTGTTGGCGCAAAGTAGCTTGTTTTGGATGCGTGTGCCAGTGTTGGCCAAATCCAGCTTCTAGCAGCGCTATAGCGCCATTAGATGCGGCAGGGCGATAAACATCGGCGCTAACAGTCGGCTGGTTATGTGCTGCTAACACATTATTAAGCGCAGCGCCAAGGTCGTCTGCGGTATCAAGTAAGGTGCCATCAAGGTCAAAAATAAAGGCGTCGTAATCAATTATTGGTGTTGCTGTGTTAAAACCAGCCATTACGCAAGTTTCTCAAAGTGGAGAATATAATTAACGCTTACGTCGGTATTTAAGCTGTACTGCTTTGATAACGGGTTATAACTGAGCCCAGCGCTAGCACGTACTTTTAATCCAGCTTGCTCAGCCCATGCAATGAGTTGTGCCGGTTTAATAAACTTTTTGTGGTCGTGTGTACCTTCCGGCACCATCTTTAATAATTTTTCTGCACCAATAATGGCATACAGGTAGGCCTTAGGGGTTTTATTGAGTGTAGAAAAAAATACATCGGCGCCCGGTTTTGCTAATTCTGCTACGGCATGAATGATAGACGCAGGGTCCGGCACATGCTCTAACATTTCCATACAGGTAATAGTATCAAAGCGAGCAGGGTGCTCTTGCGCATACTGTTCGGCAGGTACTTTAATGTACTCTACTTTTACACCGGTTTCTAAACTATGTAGTTTCGCAACGGTTAATGGCTCTTGACCCATATCGATGCCAGTAACGTGTGCGCCCATTCGCGCCATACTTTCACTGAGGATGCCACCACCGCAGCCTACATCGAGGGTTTCTTTGTCGAATAAGCCATTGGCCTTGTCGGCAATAAAATCTAATCGTAAAGGGTTAATTTCATGAAGGGGTTTAAATTCCCCATCGCGGTCCCACCATCGCTCAGCGATGGCTTCAAACTTTGCAATTTCTGCACTATCTACATTCTGATGTTCGGTCATAAAAAACTTCCTCGTCAATCTCAGGCCATTATATAGGGTGAAATTGATAAATCGCAAAGATTTAGCGCCTGTAAATTTAAATTAATTGTGGTAGCATGACTCGGTAATAATAACTAATATCCTCGCAAGCGCCCATATGCGGCACTTTGTGGGGAAATACTGAAGGAATGTGATATCAAATGACTGATTTCGCCAACGAAATTCTGCCAGTCAATATTGAAGACGAGTTAAAAAACTCCTACTTAGACTATGCAATGAGCGTAATCGTAGGACGAGCACTGCCAGACGTACGTGATGGTTTAAAACCTGTTCACCGCCGCGTTTTGTTTGCTATGAACGAGCTTAATAATGATTGGAATAAGCCTTACAAAAAATCAGCCCGTGTGGTTGGTGACGTAATTGGTAAATACCATCCCCATGGCGATAGTGCAGTGTACGACACCATTGTACGTATGGCTCAGCCTTTCTCTTTACGTTATATGTTAGTTGACGGCCAAGGTAACTTTGGTTCAGTTGACGGTGACTCCGCAGCAGCAATGCGTTATACCGAAGTCCGTATGGCAAAAATGTCTCATGAGCTATTAGCTGATCTTGACAAAGAGACGGTTGATTTTGTGCCTAACTATGATGGTACAGAACAAATTCCTGACGTATTACCAACTAAAGTACCTAACTTATTAGTGAATGGTTCTTCGGGTATTGCGGTCGGTATGGCAACCAACATTCCTCCTCATAACTTAACTGAAGTTGTGAATGGTTGTTTAGCGCTTATTCAAAACCCCGATCTAACCATTCATGAATTAATGGATTATATTCCGGGCCCAGATTTTCCAACTGCGGCAATAATCAACGGTAAAAAAGGCATCGAACAAGCCTATTTAACAGGCCGTGGCAAAGTATACATGCGTGCCCGTGCTGAAATTGAAGTTGATGAAAAAACCCATCGTGAGACGATCATCGTTCACGAGATCCCTTATCAAGTAAATAAAGCTCGCTTAATCGAAAAAATTGCTGAGCTTGTTAAAGATAAGAAGATTGAAGGTATTAGTGCATTACGTGATGAATCAGATAAAGACGGTATGCGTATTGTTATCGAGATCAAACGTGGTGACGTAGGCGAAGTTATTTTAAACAACCTTTATGCACAAACTCAGTTACAAACTGTGTTTGGTATGAACATGGTTGCGTTGATCAATAACCAGCCTAAGTGTTTCAACTTAAAAGAAATGCTTGAAGAATTCATCATTCACCGCCGTGAAGTAGTGACCCGTCGTACGGTGTTTGATTTACGCAAAGCCCGCGATCGCGCACACATGCTTGAAGGCTTAGCAATTGCACTTGCTAACATTGACCCAATTATCGAGCTTATTCGTAACTCACCAACGCCAGCTGAAGCTAAAGTAGCACTTGCTAGCCGTCCGTGGGAATTAGGTAACGTAAAAGCCATGCTTGAAAAAGCCGGTGAAGCAAATGTTGCACGTCCTGATTGGTTAGCCGACGACTTAGGTATTCGTGATGGTCAGTATTATATTTCTGAGCAACAAGCCCAAGCAATCCTTGATTTACGTTTACACAAGCTAACCGGTCTTGAACATGAAAAGATTCTAAGCGAATACCAAACGTTATTAGATTTAATTGCCGAGCTTTTATATATTCTTGCTAATCCTGAGCGTTTAATGGAAGTTATCCGCGATGAGTTAGTTGAAATTAAAGAGCAATACGGTGATGAACGTCGTACTGAAATCAACGCCGCTGCCCATGATATTAGTCTTGAAGACTTGATCACGGAAGAAGACGTAGTAGTAACCCTATCTCACGAAGGGTATGTGAAGTATCAGCCATTGTCTGATTACGAAGCACAGCGCCGTGGTGGTAAAGGTAAATCAGCAACCAAGATGAAAGATGAAGATTTCATTGAACGTCTACTAGTTGCTAATACTCACGACACGATTCTTTGTTTCTCAACGGCGG
>NZ_DRGM01000214.1 GCF_011050055.1 Pseudoalteromonas prydzensis
ATACAATTGTGGTTAATGTACAAGGCGATGAGCCCTTACTTGCGCCAGAAAACGTATCTCAAGTTGCTGCACTATTAAGTGATTCAACAGCACCAATGGCAACGTTAAGTGTTGCTATTGAAGAGCGTGATGAAGTATTTAATCCAAACGCGGTTAAAGTTGTTAGTGATATAAATAAAAATGCACTTTACTTCTCACGCGCTAGTATTCCTTTCAATAGAAATGCAATGATGAATGAGAACAGTGAACTTGATTTAGCGCCATTTCAGCGCCACGTAGGTATTTATGCGTACAGAGCGGGTTTTATTAAACAATATATAGAATTGAGCGTATCGCCACTTGAGCTACTTGAATCGCTTGAGCAGTTACGTGTGTTGTATCATGGTTATAAAATCAAAATAGAACAAGCTCAAATAGCACCCCATGCTGGAGTTGATACGGCAGATGACTTAGCGAAAGTGATAGCGCATATTAAAAGTACAAACGCGTGAGTGAACAAGTAAGTAAAATATTAAAAATCATTTTTACACATAACGATTTTTATATTTTAGAAAAGCCAGCGGGTCTTAATTTTCATTCAGAAGATGGCCCCGGCTTTGTTGTGTTAGCCGAACAACAATTAACGCAAAAGCTTTATGCCGTTCATCGTTTAGATAAAGTGACATCAGGGCTGATTATTTTAGCGCGAAACAAAGCCGCTGCGGCCAGCTTTACTGTTATGTTTACTGAGCATGCGATTGCTAAATTTTATTTAGCGATTAGTGACGCTAAACCAAAAAAGAAGCAGGGGTGGATCAAAGGCGATATGGCTAAGTCTCGCCGTGGCTCGTTTAAGTTACTAACGAGTAAGCTTAACCCTGCAATCACCCGATTTTATTCGCTAAGCTATAAGCCGGGATTTAGAGGGTATATTTTAAAGCCTTATTCAGGAAAGACGCATCAATTAAGAGTGGCACTAAAAAGTATTGGCTCTGCTATTTTAGGCGATGCAATGTATTCAGGCACGCCATCAAATCGTACCTATTTACATGCATATGCATTGAGCTTTTTATGGCAAGGTGAACAAATACAGCTAACTTTATTACCCGATAATGGTGATGAGTATTTGGCGTTAATTAAACATCAAGATTTTCAAGCATGGCAATCGCCATGGCAACTGGATTGGTAAATGAGCGAAAAAGTTACAGATATACGTTTTGGTGGTATTAAACGTTTATATGGTCATCAACAGTTTGATTGGCTTCAAGAAGCACATTTTTGTGTAGTAGGGATTGGTGGTGTAGGGAGCTGGACAGCAGAAGCACTTGCACGTACTGGTGTTGGTAAAATAACATTGATTGATTTGGATGATATTTGCGCGACTAACGTCAATAGACAAATTCATGCGTTAACGGGCACTATTGGTCAAGCTAAAGTAGATGCAATGAAAGCGCGCTGCGAGCTTATTAATCCAGAGTGCCAAGTTAATGTGATAGATGATTTTATTACGCTTGATAATATTCAAGAGCATATTCAAGGTTTTGATTATGTGATTGATTGTATTGATGCAGTTAAAGAAAAAGCAGCATTAATTGCTCACTGTAAACGTAATAAACTACCTATAATTACAACTGGTGGTGCTGGCGGGCAAACAGATCCTAGCCAAATAACTTTTGGTGATGTAGCCAAAACTACGCAAGACCCATTACTTGCAAAAGTGCGCTATATTTTGCGCAAGCAATATAATTTTAGTAATAATCCTAAACGTAAGTTTAATATTGATTGTGTTTACTCAACAGAGCAACTGGTTTACCCAGGAAGCGATGGCAGTGTATGTCATGCTAAGCAAAGTGCTGATGGCACGATGAATATGGACTGTAATAATGGTTTTGGTTCTGTGACTATGATCACAGGAAGCTTTGGTTTTTTTGTTGCGGCAAAAGCGGTGCGTAAATATCTAGATAAAAAACAACGCTCACAAGCTTAGTTTTCGTTAACTAAGCTTGTGTTGTGCCATGGTTTGTATTTTATCAACCATGGCTTTAATACCATTACCACGTGATGCGCTTAAGTGGCTTATAAGGCCGAGCTTTTCAAATTCTTCATACGCATTTTTATTCACTACTTGCTCTGGTGTGAGGCCATTGTAAAGCGCTAAAATAATGGCTAATAATCCTTTTACTATACGTGTATCTGAGTCACCAATTACAACAAGTGTATTTTCTGTTAAATCAAATTCAACAAACATCCATACTTTGCTTTCACAGCCCGGTACAAGTGCATCATCAGTCTTCAAAACATCAGCTAAAACAGGTAAAGTTTTTCCTAAAAGCATTATCTCACGATATTTTTGCTGCCAAGCGGGCGCATTTTTTATAGATTCTGTGACTTTGTTAAACGTATTTGTCATGAGTTATCCTAATTAATTCTATTAAAGTGACGTTTAGTCCAGTAAAGCGATACATTTTTTAAGTGAATCAATGAATATATCTACATCTTCATAGGTATTATAAAAACAAAAGCTCGCTCTTAGCGTTCCATTAAGCCCTAAATGTGTCATTAATGGCTGTGTACAATGGTGTCCACTCCTTACTGCAACCCCGTACCCGTCAAGTAAAGTTGCCAAATCATAAGGATGTTCATCATTTAAGTTGAAGCAGAGTGTACCAATATTGTCAGATAGGTTGCTATATATTGTAATACCATCAACCTTTACCAATTTTTGAGCGGCATAACTAAACAATTTTTGCTCATATTGCTGGATTTTTGCGTGATCTAATTCATTTAAATAGTCTAATGCGGCACCAAAGCCTAAAACTCCAGAGATATTTGGTGTTCCAGTTTCAAATTTTGCAGGCGCAGGACGATAAGTACTGTGAGTTAAGTACACTTTATCGATCATTTCCCCACCTGATTGGTAAATCTCAAGGGTATTTAATTGCTCATATCGACCATAAAGCACACCTAATCCTGTTGGACCGAGCATTTTATGGCTTGAGCAGACATAAAAGTCACAGTTTAATTCACGTAAATCGGGTTTTAAATGCAGTGCACCCTGTGCACCATCCACTAGAACAAGAGAATTGACGTCTTTTGCAGCTCTAATAAGTGGTTTTAAATCGGTGATATTACCCAGTGTGTTAGATGCTTGTGTAATAGCTAATAGGGTAGGTTTTGTTTCTTTTATAAATTCACAGCATTCTTTGGTGTTCAGCGTGCCATTTTTATTTAGTGGAAGCGCTATTAATTTAGCACCCGTTTGTTGACTCACTATTTGCCAAGGCACTATGTTTGCATGATGCTCAAGCGGAGATATCATTATGGTATGACTTTCATTTAAGCGCTTTTTTAATCCGTTAGCGACCAAGTTAATGGCTTCTGTAGCGCCTTTAGTCCATACAATCTCTTTACTAAATACATTGAAATACTCTGCAGTTTTATCCCGTACTTGTTCATATGCATAAGTTGCTTGCTCGCTAAGTGTATGGCGTCCACGGTGTACATTAGCGTTTTGAAACGTATAGAATTCAGTAATTGTATCTATAACTGATTGAGGCTTTTGTGAGGTTGCTGCTGAGTCTAAATAAACAAGCGGGCAGCCGTTTATTGTTTGATTTAATGTTGGGAAGTCGTTTCTAATTTTATTTATATCAAACTTTAAAGCAAGCATGGCTCATCTACATAGTGTTTTTAAGGCAGGAATTGTAATCGGTTTATGATAATTCTCAAGTGTTGTTAATAAAAAAGGCCGCAAAATGCGGCCTTTTTAAACTAACCAACGTTAATTAACGCTTGTCAGTTGATACGTAGTCACGTTGAGTGTAACCAGTATAAAGTTGACGAGGACGGCTGATCTTATGACCAGGTTGAGATAGCATCTCATCCCAGTGAGTGATCCAACCAACAGTACGTGCCATTGCAAAGATTACAGTGAACATGCTTGTTGGAATACCAATCGCTTTTAAGATAATACCAGAGTAGAAAT
>NZ_DRGM01000215.1 GCF_011050055.1 Pseudoalteromonas prydzensis
CAACTGCATTATGGACAGATCAGTGGTAACGAGCAATTAAAAGCGCATATTTGTGATTACTTATACAAAGCGCGTAATTTAAACGTAAGCGACGTATTGATCTGCAATGGCTCGCAAGAAGCACTGTTTTTAATCGCCAAAGCGTTTATAAAACAAGATGATTTTGTTGCTGTAGAAACGTTAGGTTATCCGCCAGCAAGGCAAGCCTTTGCAGCTTGTGGCGCGCAGCTTATCGATATTAAGCAGGATGATGAAGGCTTATGTGTCGATGATTTAAAAGCCCAGCTGGAATGTTATGCAATTAAAATGCTGTATTTAACGCCGCTGCACCAATACCCAACCACTGTTACCCTATCACCTACGCGGCGCTTGCAAATTTATCAACTGTGTTATGCCCATAACGTGATGATCATCGAAGATGACTACGACCATGAATTTCATTATCGCTGTCAGCCATTACAACCCATGGCTGCAGATGACCCCGCAGATATTGTTATTTACCTATCGACGTTTTCAAAGATTATGTTTTCAGCCGCACGTATCGGTTATATCTGCGCAGCGCCTGAAGTATTAGCGCAATTAACCGCATGGAAGCAGCTGATGAACCATAAGAACGATGTGCTCATGCAATTAGCTGTCGCACACTGGATGAAAGAAGGTGGCTTTGAACGGCATTTAAAACGTATGACCAAACTGTATAAACAGCGCTATGAAGCGATGGATGCCTATTTAATGGAGCTACAAGCACTTTGGCATCCTATTGAATATAAAAAGCCCGACGGTGGCATGGCGATGTGGGTCAACTTTAATAAAGATACTCGTCACTTAAAAGCACAGTTAGCAAAGCAAGGTGTGTACTTACAAACCGAAGCCGAGTTTTACTTTACCAACTCAGTACGCAGTTTAAAGCCTGTAAACTATAGCTATGCCCGACTTGGTTTTGCAGGGCAATCGAGCGAGAACATGCAGCAAAGTCTACAGCTGGTAGTGCAGGAGTTGTATGCCAGTGTACGAAAATAATATAGTAGAAAGTTAAGCATAGCATAGATAACTTTATTGCTATTACTTTAGTTATTAATTTTTCATAAATTGGATCTACATATAACTTTAACTCTGCTAATAATCAGTCGGTTAACCCTATAAAAATATGATTAAAAACAGAGCTAACATGTAGTGGGGAGTAGGGGCAGGTCTTTCTTTTTGACTTTTATAGTAGACCTGATAATCATATAGAAAGCTCCCCGAGTTTTTCGATACAGTGAGAGGTGAGTTAGAAGCGAGGAGATTTATATCTGCGTATTTGGATGATAAAAAGCGTGGGGCTTATACGGTAAGCCAAGAAGCTGTTGTGATATCTGAAAAGCGAACGGATATTAGGCTGCAAGCCACCAGCTTTAACAGTTACGCTTCCATTGAATTAAAAATTGATGATAAGAGTAATAAATGGTCTGGCTCAGCTCTGAGAAAAGCTTTAATTGATCAACTTATAGGGCAATACCTTAATCATGAGAGGTGTTATGTCGGTTGTCTGCTGATAATGATGAGAGAAACCCGCAAATGGAAACACCCTGATACAGGCGAGATGATGACCTTTACCCAAACGGTTGAATGGCTTCAAAGTGAGGCTTATACAATCATGAAGGAAAGAACTGAGCTTCGAGTAATTGTAAAAGGTACAGATTACGCAAGTACAGCGAACGAGTCGCACTCTTAAGTTGGTATTATAATTTTCGGGACTAGCTGGCCTGAATTGGCCAGCTCAGTGGACATTGGTTTAAGTGCTTTGATTTGAACTAGATATGCTTTTGTAATGTTGCTATGTATCTAGACGTTAGGAATGAGGCAAATAATAAAGCAATAAATGGTATGTATGCCCCAGCTGTAGGATAAAAGTCAGGTTGGTCAAAATCGACAGTGGCACCAACTAAAATACCTTGTATCAGATTTTATTCTAAGTTTTTGAATTTGTTATTTTAATCTAAGAGTAATCATCAAGCAAACTTTCTAGCTCTTTGCTTGGGAACAAACCTGCCCATTTTTGTTGATTGGAATTTATGCAATACTTTTTGATGGCATCAAATTGAATTTCTTTACCAAGGATGTGGACTGAGTCACCCACATAATTTACCTCAACATAAGCGATAGGGTCCTTTCTAGAGCTCTTTGTGCCCCAAACGACAGATGATATAGAATCGCACTGTACTTTGTAAGGCACAATACAAGTGTTCAAGAGTGGCCAGTATCTTCGGCTACTTGAGATGGTAGCTTCAATAAACGCTGTAATTGACTTTCTGTTTGCCCCGCTGAAATCACTAAGTGAATCACAAACTTTTGAACACTCCTTCCTCAATATACTGTAGTATGTATCTGGTCGATTTGAAAAAATGAAACCGAGATAATTTTCACTAACTTTATCATTGTCAGTATATTCTGAAGACTCAGTGAGCTTTGTTAGCTTAAATAATTTTTTAACAAAAGTTGCTAGTTTTTCCTCATTATCAATTTTTGGATTTTCTAAAGAACCTACACACATTTTAGATAAAAATGGTACTGGAGTTTTTTGTTGTAATAAAAACTCTTTAGTAAGATTGTCACAGAACGCATTAATGGATTCATTTTTGCTGAAAATTTCTTTAGGTAGCATTGCTTTAATAAAGCCCTGAAACTCTTTCATCAGATCGCCTTCGATCTTATCTTTTGACCTCTTTAAGTTGTCATTAAAAGTGTGATTTGGCCCATGGTGCTCAATACTATCCACTGGTTTACACTGATATTTTGTTATTTGTTCAAATGTTGAGCGCATTCCATAAATAAGCGCTTCTGCGTCTTCACCAAAGCACTCTTTAGAATGATGATAATATTTAAACCAGCTTGGTAATGAAGTCGAGATTCCGAAGTCAACAGACTTGCCTGTAAATTCCATATTAGAGGTTAGGAACCTTCCAGACCATAACCTTAGAGCACGCTCAGCTCCTTTTTGTTTAATAATACCCTTCCACATTTGTTCGAAAAAACCTGGGTTCATTCTGTTAAAATATTTGGAATAAAATTGAACTCTTTTAGCATCAATTGGTTGCGAACTTTGATTCAAATTAGGGTTATGATCATAAAAAATACTCCTTTCAAAATGAGCAGGACGAATGAAAAAAGGACGTATAACTAAAGCGACTCTTTTCAGCGCTCTATCCTCTTCGAAGTAAGCTTTAGTACCAGTGTCAATTATTGCTAAGATGGGTACGCTTTGGTTGGGAAGTTCATGAAAAAAAAGCTCTGAGTAGATAACTTCTCTAATTGCTTCCCCCAATTCAATCAGACCATTGCTGTGATCAGAGTCTGCATAGATTGAAGTGAGTGCCGTTCTACCGGTTCCTTTAATTATATATTTATTTTTTATTGAACATCGACCACTGCCACCAAAATGACTACCCCCAGTTGCGCCATACCTATCAGTAATTACAGTTTCTGTCGACGAGAGAAAGCCTGCTTCATTTTGTGCATCGGTAGGCTTTCCAAATGCATATTCCTTAAGTACTTTTTTCTCAAATACCTCAATGTCGCTTGGTTTTTTTATATCAACCCCTTCCTCAATAAGCCACCTATAATTTAACCATGCAATACTAGGGTTTTTATAATGCCTTACTTGATGGTTAATAAAGCATGAGCTATTAAAATTTTCCAGTTGCATAATTAGTTACCTTAAAATCGAGGTTTTCATTTTGATTATAATTTTTTACGAATGTCAATATACTTGGTGTAATTTCCTTTAACCCGAACCGACTTTATACCACGTAGGAAAATAGGGTTGTTTCTTATTAGAAATAGTAGCGCTCGTAGGCTATCAGGATAAGGTGCTACAACATCAGTAATCCAACAAATAGTCCCTTCATTCCACTCATCTAATCGTAAACTAGAAATTTCTCGGCCATTAGCAAGCTGACCTGCTACCCGAGCAGTACATAATGCATAAGTAATATAAGCCCTAGGGGCTCCAGTGCGTTCACAAAAAGCAAAACAAACCTGACCCAATCTAAGTGGATGAATTAAATGGTGATACACCGCAGCTATCGACAGCTTCGCTCTTCCTGTTGCATGTAGTAACTCTGTTGAATATCCCATAGTCTCAGCAACGCGAGAGTACGCCGAATTCTTAGGTGATAAACTAAAGTTTTTCATATGTCTTTCTTCCTAAAGTTCCATATCCTTACTTCCTAATTTGGAGATGTTAGAGTGTTTTACGAACCATAAACATTATGTTAATTTAATTTGCAAACGTTTGCAAACGTTTGCAAATTGATTTAAGTTGTTTGTTAATTGATTGAGGATGCTTTATTTATACTAATTTTTGAAAGCCATTTAATTTTAATGGATAACAAAAGGGTACGGCAATTTAATTTTTTTAATCTTGTCAATAATGCTCTTCCTATCTGTGTGGCGAACTATAGCCACTATTTTAATAAGTGGAGTAAGTAGGCTTTATTAAGGTGTGAACATATTAATAACTAGCCAAGAAAGCTTTAACTTCTCATAGCAAATATAAGAATTAAAAAGTGCATACAAGGTTTCTTGAGTACCATAATGGGATTCGAGAATTTATTGAAGTTATTCATAGTGAAAGAATAGTTATGGAAGATGTAGAAGAAAATTTTTTTAGAAAAGATGCAGTTGAATCTTTATCAAATAGAAGTTTTGGTAACCCAATTGCCCGAATGCCAAGAGTTTGGATGTGTTTCAGTTTGTTTGTTGTAATTGTTATTGCTTTCACCTTCTGGTATTTGCTTTCTTCACAATACTCTAGAAAAGAGGTTGCTTTAGGATGGTTGGTGCCTGACGAAGGGGTAGTCAGTATCACTTCAGGTCGTCATGGTGTCGTTTCAAAGTTAAATGTCATTGAAGGCCAGGTTGTCTCTGCCGGAGAGGAAATAACAACTTTGGTTTTTGATGGAAGTGTTATTGGTCCTAACTCTACAACAGACTTATTACTTCAAGAAATGTCTAAAGAGCGAAATGAAATTAAGCGTCAAATCAGAATTCTGACTGAAAGCGTTCAGCTTGAAGAGAGTAAAGCAAGAAATCAGGTTCAATCGTTAACTGATCAGTTAACATATCTCAGCTCTCAGCTGGATTACCAAAACGAAATTATTGATATAGAGAAAGAACTGCTCTTAAAAATTGAGAAGCTTAATGCTGAAGGGTCTATATCTACTTTAGAGCTACAGCGTCAAAGAGAGAGCTATGCAGTGCAAAAGCAAACCCTTCAAACCCTGCTGCAAAATATTTCTCGAATGAAAGCTGAAAAGAAGCAGTTATTAGCACAGGTTGAAAGACTCCCTCTAGATCATGAGAAGTCAATTTCAGAGTTTAATACACGACTATCAGGGCTGTTCCAGCGGGAAACAGAATTGTTAGCTCAAAATAAAAGAGTGATCACGGCTCCGATTGAGGGGACTGTTGCTTGGCTAGCTGCTCAACCAGGAAGCTCTATCACACCAAACTCGACATTAGTCACAATCATCCCAAAAAATACAAATATGTTTGCTGAAGTATTTATTCCCTCAAATGCTATAGGTTTTATTGATATGGGTAAAGCTGTGCGTGTCATGTTTGATGCCTTTCCTCACCAAAGGTTTGGCTCTGTAAGTGGACACGTTTCTCATTTAGGTAGGGTGGCGTTAAGTGAACATGAGTTACCACAACAGATTAAATTAGAAGGAGCAACATATAGGGCAAGAGTTCAGCTGGATCATCAATTTATAAATGCTTTTGACAGAGAGTTTCAGTTTCGTCCTGGAATGACTTTGCGAGCAGAAATTATCTTAGAGAACAGAAGTTTTTTAGAGTGGCTGCTCGAACCAGCATTTGCACATAGGCAAAGGCAGAAAACTTTGGAGGGACTCCAATGAAGTTGCCATATTTAAACTTGTCAGGTATGAATCGACTTCCACTGATTCATCAATCGACTTCAGCAGAGTGCGGCTTAGCTTGTTTGGCTATGATTTCCAATTATTTCGGTAACCGTATTGATTTAATTGAGCTTCGTAGAAAACATAGTTTGTCTATTCGTGGCATGAAATTAAAGACACTAGTTGATCTTGCGATCGAATTGGAGTTGGGCTCAAGAGTATTGCGTTGTGGCCTTGAAGAGCTAGCTGCTCTCCGTACCCCATGCATTCTGCATTGGGGCTTTAATCACTTTGTTGTCTTAAAAAAAGTGACATCTAAATGGATCGAAATTCATGATCCGAGTGTTGGCTTTCGTAGGGTACTCCTGGAAGAGGTTAGTCGAGAGTTTACAGGTATTGCTATTGAACTTACACCAACTGAAAATTTTAAAAAGAAGTCAGCACCATCTGAACTTAAATTGTTTGATTTAGTAAAGTTTGATCGACAACTATTTGGAAGCTTTTCTCTAGGGCTTTTGCTTTGTTTAATTGTTGAAATATTGCTGCTTGCCTCACCATTTTATATGCAAGTTGTCATAGATGAAGTGCTGATGAAAGGAGACAAACTGCTCCTTGATGCTATAGCCATAGGTTTCGGCTTTGTAGTGTTATTCTCTGTGGTATCAAATATTCTGAGAAAGTTAACCTTCCAGTTTATTGGGCAAGTTTTATCATTTGATATGTCTTCAAGAGTGTTTCAGAAGCTATTGTCTTTACCAGTAAACTATTTTTCCAACCGTCAAACAGGGGATGTACAACATCGAGTTAGCTCGCTCAATCAGGTGCAATACTTTTTAACCACAGGTGCCCCAGCTCTGTTAATGGATAGTGTTTTTTCTATCTTAATCTTAACTATCATGTTTTTTTATCATTCGTCACTTACTTTTGGAGTGTTATTAGCTGTTGCTGTCTATTGTTTTTGGCGATGGCTGGTTTTCGGGATGATGAAACGGGTTGCGGGAGATTTAATTATATCTGAAGCGGCAGTTGAAACAGATCTATTGGAAACTCTCAGAAGCATGCCAACACTAAAACTATCGGCAATGGAAGCACAAAGAGAAGCTAAATGGCGCAACTTACAAGCAAATAAAATTAATGCAAATTTACGAGTCGGTAATCTAGATATTGCTAATCAAGGGGTCAATGAAGGAATATTTCAAGGGCTAAGAGTTGTAATTATATTCGTTGCAGCAAAGTTGGTGTTGGAAAATGGCTTATCAATCGGCATGCTAACCGCTTATTTAGCATATTATACCCGCTTCAGCCAACGTATAGTTGCCCTCATAGAAGAAATTGTACGTTTTAAACTTCTGTCAGTTCCATTAAATAGAATCTCCGACATTGTATACAACAAGCCAGAAGATGCGGGTCTTAATGGTTTGCGTAATAGTTCACTGAAGGGAAAGTTAGACTTACGCGGAATAGCCTTTACTTATGGTGCTAAAGAGGCGCCAGTATTGCGTCGAATACAACTAAGCGTTGCTGCGGGGGAGTTTGTAGCAATTGTTGGCCCATCAGGTACGGGGAAATCTACACTATTAAAAATTATAGCTGGCATTGAAAGTACTAACACAGGGCAAGTACTTTTCGATGAACGTCCTGTGAGTCACTGGAATCGAAATGAGCTGCGTCGTCAAATTGGCGTAGTGCTTCAAGAAGATAGCCTGTTTCGTGGCACAATCGCAGAGAATATAGCTCTTTTTAGTGAAGAGATCGATATGGAACACGTTAAATTTGTGTGTTACCAATGCGCTATAGCAGTTGAGATCGAGTCTATGCCAATGAGCTATGAGAGTCTAATTGGTGATGTTGGTACCAGTCTCTCCGGCGGGCAAAAACAACGCATATTACTTGCTAGAGCTTTGTACAAAAAACCAAAAGTATTGTTACTTGATGAAGCTACTTCACATCTTGATTACCAAAATGAACAAATTATTGCATCCACTCTCTCAAAACTAGGTATCACAAGAGTTGTCGTTGCTCATCGTCAGGAAACAATAGAGTCGGCAGATAGAGTACTCATTCTTAAAGATGGGGTTCTGGTAAATAAAAGTATTGAGCGCCTAAAGCAGCAAAGTTTAAAAAATACATCCCACTCGTCCGATGCCGGACATAATTTAATAGCTAAATACTAAGGAGAAATAGTATGAGGGAATTAAGCCAAGCAGAATTTGACAGTCGGTCAAATGCTATTTTCGGAGGTAATAATGAAGATATAGAAGTGATTAGTGTTTCAGGGTCATTTTTACCTTACACCGCTGAATGGGCTGCTTATATGTATTCAATGAATGACAGATTAGCAAATTCATCCACAATGATCGATGTTGGTAATCTGGATATCGATGTAACTTTAGATAGTGACGGCGATTACAGTATTGATAGCTTCATTGAAGATATCAAGGACATGACCGCTGATGAAAAAGCACAGTTCTCTAAAGCTCTAGCTGATCTTTCCACAGTTATTGGAGGGATTGTTGAGTCTGCTATTGCGAATGGCGCTGACATATCTCCACAAACACTCGATAGATTGAGTAATTTAGGAAAAGGTATAGGTGCTATCGGGACTGCGATTGATGCTGGGCTGATAGCAACTAAATTCTCTAATGGCGACTACTCAACTGGAACTATTGCTGATGCATTAAATATAGTTGCAACAGTCGCTGTTGGTACAGCTTTAGGTGGCCCCGTTGGTTTTGCAGCAGCATTTGCGACAGCATTGTTTGGTGATGAAGTAATTGAGTTTGCGCTTGATGCTGCAGTTAGCGCTGGTCAGTTAACTGTCGAACAATACAATGAAGTAGTGAATAACATTGCACTTTCTATGGATTCTTCAGGAATGGACTTTGGAGATATTGAATACTGGAAGGCTTTATTTGCTATCCCTGATGTCGGTATAGGGGGAGGGTGGAGTGAGTAGGTCGCAACTTGCTACTTAACATCTTTAAAATTTATGCAGGCATGTTTTTGTATATGTCTGCTTTAGACAATAGGTATGATAATGACAAATAAAAAACATGAACGCTCAAGAAACTGCCCTGATTGTGGGTGGAAGTTCCCAATATCTAAGGTAAGTGCGCCAATAGACAGAGTCGATGGAAAGACTTTCAACTGTCCAAATTGCAAAGCGGCCCTTGTATACCGCACAAGTACAGGCCAGATGTATCGAATTTTCACACTTATGACACTTCCAGCCATCATCTTAGCGTTTATTTATAGAAATAGCCCTTTATTTGAAGCCGTTGGGACCTTTGTGGTTTTGCCGTTAGCGATAATTGCAGCTGTCGTATGGCGTCGTAGCGAGTATATTGAACGTATTAAGTGACAAAACCTAAAAGACTTTCAGCTATTTCAAATAGTTTGACTGCTAAATAAGCATGCAACGGAGGTGAGCTCTTTATCTTTATCTCAAAGTTTCTTAACTAAAAAGATATTTTTGAACCATATTCCCGAATTCACATTATATAAATTAAATTTTCGCCTCTCCTATGAACTAGGTGTTGAGCTTGGTAATTAATAGAGGCGAACCACAATATCAGTCCATAGTTGATAAACCTTCCTAGTGAATCTACATTCCAATTAACATGCTATTAAAAAAGTAACTGGGGTCACCCATTAGAAAGTTCCGGTCAAGTAGGCAGCTGTGTTTTCTTGATCTTTTTATTCAAAAACCAAGTTTTGGGTACAGTTTTATGGCAGTGATGGGCGCTCTTATGTTTACTATTGTGTAGTACAAGTGCATTTTCTCAAGGGTATTTAACCCCATTAGGAAGTGGTATTGAAATTGATAAATATCAATTTTTGGGTGAGAGTTCTGGCGGAATGGTTGTGTGGTTGAAAGGCCCTATTTTTAGTAATTCGGATAGTTGTAAAGAAACAGAAAAAGTATATATAAAAAATAGTTTACCTCAATATAAGAATATGGTCGCTGCAATCATGGCTGCGCATGCTCAGGGTAAAAAAGTGGGGTTTTGGTCAACAGGGTGTGCCACAAACTATTTTTGGGGAGGCTCGGTGACATTCCCTTTAGTTCGCGATATGTGGGTTACTGATTAGCTCTTTAAAACCCTCGTTATTTTTATCATTGAACTCACAGTTATTTTAATTGTAAATCCTCACTATCAAAATAAAGTGGTTTTAAAGTACCACAGTTGGCAAATTTATAGGTGAGTTCCCCAATACTTGGGACGCGTTTTGATGTGCGAAATTTTTGCAAACAGGCATTGGTTAAATCTGCAAAAATAAGGTGATTAAAACTCGGTGCTTGGGTAATTTTATGGATATAAATTCGCTCATTATTTTTGAGGGTGATCATGTCGTATTCTTGCCACTGTGATGATTCGTTCAAATCAGTTAATTCCCGCGCATAAAGTAATTTACTCATTACAATAGGTCTATGTTGATAAACCAAACTGCCATCGCGCTGGTAATGTCCGGCATACACATCTGCCGTAATTGTTAGTTCTTCGCCGCGCATTAGGCGTTGAATATTAAACGGTTGTGGTTTGATAGTAATAAGCTCTGCATCACGTACTAGGCTTAAAAAAGCGACATCTGGGTTTTCAATTTGATAAACGACTTGCACATCGTGAGGTAATTTATAAGTTGGTAGGTTAACTGCAAAAATACGCGAGCCCTGATTAACGAGCGCCATGGCATGCTCTGCATTGTAAGCTGGGTTAATCGGCGGAAGTTCTTCTTTTACAGCTTCTTCGGCGTTGGCAATACTCGACATAAATGCAAGTAACAAAATAAACAACAGTCGCATAATAATCTCAATAACGGTATGAATTTACAGTGTAGTCAAAAATACTGTTTTAGCAGTTTTATAGTTTGCTTAAAAACGGGCAGCTTGCTCTACAACGATGGCGTGGCGTTTTGCAAGGCGCAGATGATCTTTGTCATAGCCACCGCCAATCACTGTCGCTACTGGAGTATTACTTTCAAGGCAGCGTTTAAGAACCAGATGATCGCGCTTTTCAATGCCTTGCCAGCTTATATCAAGCTTGCCTAAACCATCTTGTTGCCAAATATCGACACCCGCATCATAAAGTACTAAATCAGGGCTAAGTTCTTTGAGTAAAAAGCGCAAGGTATCATCAACAATGCCTAAATATTCATCGTCTTGCATATTGTTGGCTAAACCAATGTCGAGATCGCTGCTCGATTTACGAAATGGGAAGTTTTTTTCACAATGAATTGAACAGGTATAGGCATAAGGTTGGTGTTGTAACATGGCTGCGGTGCCATCGCCTTGGTGTACGTCTAAGTCAAAAATCAATACATTAGTAACTTCACCCGATTGGATCAGCGTTTGCGCAGTAAAGGCTAAATCGTTGACCATACAATAGCCAGAGCCAAAATCGCTGTGGGCGTGGTGTGTACCGCCTGCTAAATGGCATGCAATGCCGTGTTTAAGGGCTAAGCGCGCAGTTTGCAACGTGCCAATTGGCGCGGTAAAAGTACGTGCCATTAATTGTTCAGACCACGGTAGCCCAATGCGACGCATAGCTTTATCACCTAAGCGGTTATGCCATAAATCTTGAATGTAATTATCACAATGTACCAATTCAAGCACCTCAGGGTTGCCAAGTTGAGGTGTTATAAGATTGCTATTAATTAATCCCAGCGCTTTGACTTGCTGGTATAAATTAGCAAACTTACTCATAACAAAGCGATGATTAGGATCAAAGTTAAACGAATAGTTGGGATGGTAAACCAGTGGTAGATGTGGATTTAGCGCCATAATCAGATTGTGTTGCGAATTTTCTCTAGGGTAACCTACTGGATAACTGCAATCCAGTTACTTGCTTTACGCTCCATGGATCAAACTCTCAAGTTCACGATGCAATAAATCATCATCGGCGAGATTCAACTCAATTAAGCGTTTTAAATGGGTGATACTATCAATATCAATATGGGTGCATTTTAAGCCGATATGCTGCTGCTCGATATGACAAATAGTGACCGTCATCGCGATGATGATATCGCTTTGTGGAAGTTTAAAGGCCAAAATAGCACTACTGTTTTTTGCAAAATTAAACTCATTATTGCGACTAACTAACGCACCATTTAATGAGATATCAAGTAATTGGCACGGATAACTGTGGGTATTATTGGTTAAATGCGCAGGGGTTGAAAATAAAATGCGCGTGTAATGTCGGCGATTTTTCATTGTTACTCCTTTTAGTTGCATTAAGTTAAGTATAGCGTGTTTTTTAGTCAATATGTGTGATTAAGCTGAACTCTGGATAGTGAATCTCTGACCTAGACTTCAGGTTAATCAAAAAAGCCCCACATAAATGCGGGGCTTAAAATATGTTTAGAACTTAGAACTAGAACTTAACCTATCTTTTTGTACTTAATACGCTTAGGTTGCGTAGCCGCAGTGCCTAAGGTCTTTTTAAGCCATTCTTCATATTCAGTGTAGTTACCATCGAAGAAGTTAATTTGGCCTTCGTCACGGTAATCAAGAATATGTGTTGCAATACGGTCTAAGAACCAACGGTCATGCGAGATACACATAACGCAGCCTGGGAATTCTAAAATAGCGTTCTCAAGGGCACGTAATGTTTCAACGTCCAAATCATTGGTTGGCTCATCCAGCAGGATAACGTTGCCACCGGCTTTTAATAACTTAGCTAAGTGTAAGCGGTTGCGTTCACCACCTGACAAGTCCTTAACAAATTTTTGCTGATCGTTACCTTTGAAGTTAAAGCGACTAACATAGGCACGGCTTTGGAATTCAAAGTTACCAATTTTTAGTACGTCTTGGCCGTTTGAAATTTCTTGGAAAACAGTATTGCTGTCATCCATATTGCCACGGAACTGATCAACGGTTGCCAGTTCAACCGTTTCACCTAGGTTAATTTCGCCGCTGTCTTGTTTGTCTTCACCGCTAAGCATTTTAAACAGCGTTGATTTACCCGCACCATTGGCACCGATAATGCCAACAATTGCGCCTTTCGGCACAGTAAAGCTTAGATCATCAATCAATACACGATCGCCAAAGCTTTTCTTCAAGTTTTTAACTTCAATAACTTGATCACCTAAACGTGGTCCAGGTGGAATAAATAGCTCGTTGGTTTCATTACGTTTTTGGTAATCAGACTGCTGCATTTCAGTAAATTGCGCCATACGCGCTTTTGACTTAGCTTGACGACCTTTTTGGTTTGAACGTACCCACTCAAGTTCTTGTGCAATTGATTTTTGACGGGCTTTTTCAGATTTTTGCTCTTGTTGTAGGCGAGCATCTTTTTGCTCAAGCCAAGAAGAGTAGTTACCTTCCCACGGAATACCTTCACCACGGTCAAGCTCTAAAATCCAACCTGCAACATTATCAAGGAAGTAACGGTCATGGGTTACCGCCACAACGGTGCCTTCGTAATCATGTAAGAAGCGCTCAAGCCAGGCTACAGATTCAGCATCTAAGTGGTTAGTTGGCTCATCGAGGATAAGCATATCTGGTTTTTCAAGCAGTAAACGACAGATAGCGACACGGCGACGCTCACCACCTGACAAAAATTCTATTTTAGCATCCCACTCAGGTAAACGTAGGGCATCGGCGGCGCGCTCTAATACGTTATCGATGTTATGACCGTCGTGGGCTTGAATAATGGCTTCAAGCTCACCTTGCTCTTTGGCAAGTGCGTCAAAGTCAGCATCTTCCATCGCGTATTCGTTATATACTTCATCAAGACGGTTAAGCGCGTTTTTCACTTCGCTGACTGCTTCTTCCACAGTTTCACGAACCGTTTTGCTTTCATCTAGAATAGGCTCTTGCGGTAAGTAACCAATTTTAGTGCCCGGTTGAGGGTATGCCTCACCTTCAAACTCTTGATCAAGGCCGGCCATAATACGTAGCAGCGTTGATTTACCAGAACCGTTTAAACCAAGGACACCAATTTTTGCGCCCGGGAAAAAATGCAAAGAAATATCTTTTAAGATAGTGCGTTTAGGTGGCACAACCTTAGATACTCGACTCATCGAGAATATAAACTTATCAGGTAAAACCATGAAAGGAGCCTTCAAATAATAATAAAAATTTCAATGTTGTATTGTAGTGGCTGACAGGTGAAACAGTCAACGAAACTACAAAATTGGCTGGGTGTTTTGAGCAAATAGGTTAACGATTTTAAATTCATTTGGACATCTAAACATCTAGAGGTTGAAATTTCCAGCTATCCGTTCATAATTAGCCATTGGTTAATTATGCCTTGGAGATGAGTATGCCTATTACCGTTAAAGATGAATTGCCCGCAATTGCGAAGTTACGCCAAGAAAACGTGTTCGTCATGCCAAAAAGCCGTGCTAAAACGCAAGAGATCCGTCCAATGCGGTTGGCGATTTTAAACTTAATGCCTAATAAGGTTGAAACCGAGGTGCAGTTTATTCGTTTGCTTGCTAATTCACCCTTACAAGTGAATGTAGAGCTACTACGTTTAGACACTCATCGCAGCAGTAGCAACTCAGAGCAGCATTTAGACACTTTCTACCGTTATTTCTCTGAGGTGAAAGACAACAACTACGATGCATTACTCATTACCGGCGCACCATTGGCACATTTAGAATACGACGACGTAGCCTACTGGGATGAACTAAAAGTAATTTTAGATTGGGCGGAGCAGCATGTAACCTCAACATTATTTTCATGTTGGGCGGCCCATGCGGGTTTATTTCATCATCATAATTTAAAGCGTGAATTAAAAGAAAATAAGCTCTGTGGCGTGTTTACTCACAAATGTTATTTTGAACATGGCGCCTTAACCCGTGGTTTTGACGACACCTTTGTAGTGCCGCACTCGCGTTATGGTCATATTGATATTGAAAAAATTAACGCCTGTGATGACCTAGTAGTACTGGCAGGCTCAGAGCAAGTAGGCGCTTACTTAATAAAAAATAAATCCGGCAGCCAAGTGTATATTACTGGGCATCCTGAGTATGATGCCGACACTTTAAAAGGCGAATATCAGCGCGATTTAGAAAAAGGCCCCGATGCGCCACTGCCAGAAAATTACTTTCCAGATAACAACCCAGATAACGAGCCGTCGAAAACTTGGCAAAGCCATGCCTTTTTGCTTTTTTCGAACTGGTTAAATTATTATGTGTACCAAACCACACCCTATGATATTAATTTAGTTAGCCAAGCCGTAAGGACTAACAACTATGCCGAATAATTTAGAAAACAAAAGCGCCGAGTTAATTGAAGCGCTACAACAGCGTATTTTAATTCTTGATGGTGCTATGGGTACCATGATCCAAGAGCATAAACTAGAAGAACAAGACTACCGTGGCGAGCGCTTTAAAGACTGGCATGTGCTAATTAAAGGTAATAATGATTTATTAAGCATTACACAACCAAAAATAATTGCTGATATTCATCGGGGCTTTTTAAATGCCGGTGCCGACATTATTGAAACCAACACCTTTAACTCGACCACCATTTCGATGGAAGATTACGACATGGCCAGTATCAGCCGTGAAGTAAACTTAGAGTCGGCTAAATTAGCGCGCAGTATATGTGATGAATTTACAGCTAAAAACCCTGCTAAACCGCGTTATGTAGCAGGGGTTTTAGGGCCTACTTCAAAAACCTGTTCGATTTCTCCGGATGTAAACGATCCAGGTTATCGTAATATTACTTTTGATAAGTTAGTCACCGCGTATGTTGAATCAACGCTTGCGCTGATGGAAGGTGGCGTTGATTTAATTTTGATAGAAACCATTTTTGATACGCTTAATGCAAAAGCGGCGTCGTTCGCGGTGGAAGAAGCGTTTGAGCAGGCAGGGCGCAAGTTGCCGGTGATGATCTCTGGCACCATTACCGATGCATCAGGGCGTACATTATCAGGGCAAACTACCGAAGCGTTTTATAATTCGATTCGTCATATTAAGCCGATTTCAATTGGCCTCAATTGCGCGCTTGGTCCAGATTTATTACGTCAATACGTAGAAGAATTATCGCGTGTTTGTGAAACTTACACTTCAGTGCACCCAAATGCAGGTTTGCCCAATGAATTTGGTGAGTATGATTTAGAGGCCCCTGAAATGGCAAAAGAAATAATCGATTGGGGTAAGTCTGGCTTTATCAATATTGTTGGCGGTTGCTGTGGTACTACGCCCGCGCACATCAGGGCATTTGCCAAAGGGCTTGAAGGGGTTAAACCTCGCCCATTGCCAGAGCTTGAAGTGCGTATGCGCTTATCAGGCCTTGAAGCGTGTAATTTAAACTAAGGTAGCCGAGATGACACAAAAAATAGCAGTATTTACCAACGTTGGCGAACGTACCAATGTGACCGGCTCAGCCATGTTCAAACGTTTGATCATGGAAGAAGATTACGAGAGTGCGCTTAATGTTGCCCGCGAACAAGTAGAAAACGGCGCACAGGTTATTGATATCAACATGGACGAAGCCATGCTGGACTCAAAAGCCGCCATGGTGAAGTTTTTAAATTTGATTGCCTCCGAGCCTGATATTTCTCGTGTGCCAATTATGGTCGACTCTTCTAAGTGGGAAGTCATTGAAGCTGGCTTAAAGTGCATTCAAGGCAAGGCAATTGTAAACTCAATCTCGCTAAAAGAAGGTGAAGAGCCATTTATTCGTCAAGCTAAAATTATTAAGCGTTTTGGCGCCGCCGCTGTGGTTATGGCGTTTGATACCGACGGCCAAGCAGATACAGCCGATCGCAAATTTGAAATTTGTCAGCGCAGTTACCGCATTTTGGTGGATGAAATAGGCTTTGCGCCAGAAGATATTATTTTCGACCCGAACATCTTTGCGGTAGCCACCGGTATTGAAGAGCACGACAATTACGCCGTTGAATTTATTGAAGGCACCCGCCGTATCAAGCAAAACTTGCCACACTGTAAAGTGTCGGGCGGGGTATCGAATGTATCGTTTTCATTCCGTGGTAATAACCCCGTGCGAGAAGCCATTCACTCAGTGTTTTTATATCACGCCATTCAAGCGGGTATGGATATGGGCATCGTAAATGCCGGGCAACTCGCTGTGTATGATGATATTCCGGCAGAGCTGCGAAAAGCGGTTGAAGATGTTATTTTAAATACCGACCCCGGTGCCGGAGAACGCTTAGTTGAGCTGGCACCAAAATACTCAGGCATGGCACAAGCTGAGCGCGTTGAAGATTTAGAATGGCGCACATGGCCGGTTGAAAAACGCCTTGAACATGCCCTTGTTAAAGGCATTACTACCTTTATAGATGAAGACACCGAAGAGTGCCGCGCTGCGGCCGATAAACCTATTCACGTAATTGAAGGGCCATTAATGGACGGCATGAACGTAGTAGGTGATTTATTTGGTGCCGGTAAAATGTTTTTACCGCAAGTGGTTAAATCGGCGCGGGTAATGAAGCGCGCGGTGGCCTATTTAGATCCATACATTGAGCTTGAAAAAGAAGTTGGCTCTACCAATGGTAAAATCGTGATGGCAACGGTGAAAGGTGATGTTCACGACATAGGTAAAAACATCGTGGGCGTGGTACTACAATGTAATAACTACGAAGTGATCGACTTAGGCGTAATGGTGCCTGCCGATAAAATACTGCAAACCGCCATTGATGAAAAAGCCGATATTATTGGTTTATCAGGGCTTATTACACCATCGCTTGATGAAATGGTGCATGTTGCCAAAGAAATGAAACGTCGCGGCTTTGAACTGCCGTTAATGATAGGCGGTGCAACTACCTCAAAAGCCCATACCGCCGTTAAAATAGAGCCGCAGTACGACAAAGGCGTGGTGTATGTAAATAACGCCAGTCGCGCCGTGGGTGTGGTTTCTAACTTATTATCAAAAGAGCATAAAGCTGAATTTTTAGCAAAAACCAGCGCTGAATATGTGAAAGTACGTGAGCAGCAAGCACGCAAAAAGCCACGCTCAAAACCGGTGACTATTCAACGTGCCCGCGATAACGCCGCACAACTTGATTGGGATAACTACACCCCACCAGTGCCGAAAAAGCTGGGTGTGACCGAGTTTAAAAATGTCTCGATCAAGACGCTTCGTAAATACATAGACTGGACGCCATACTTTATGACCTGGTCAATCGCCGGTAAATACCCACGTATCATGACTGATGAAGTGGTTGGCGAGCAGGCGCAAAGCTTATTTAAAGACGCTAACGAGATGTTAGACGACCTTGAAAAGTCAGGCAGTTTGCAACCGCTTGGCGTAATTGGTTTGTTCCCAGCTAACCGCGTGGGTGACGATATTGAAATATACACAGACGAAACGCGCAAAGAGCTGCTAACCACGTCGTGCCATTTACGCCAGCAAACCGAAAAAACCGACTTTGCTAACTATTGCTTAGCTGATTACATAGCACCAAAAGGCACGCCTGATTACTTTGGCGCGTTTGCGGTAACCGGTGGTCTTGAAGAAGACGACCTAGCCGATGCGTTCGATGCTAAGCAAGATGACTATAATAAAATTATGGTCAAAGCGGTTGCCGATAGACTCGCCGAAGCCTTTGCAGAGTACTTGCACGAACAAGTACGTAAAGAGTATTGGGGTTATGCCCCAGACGAAAACCTCGCGAATGAAGATCTTATTCGTGAAAACTACCAAGGTATTCGCCCAGCACCCGGTTACCCAGCGTGTCCAGAGCACACTGAGAAAAAGAAAATCTGGCAGTTACTCGATACCGAACAACGCATCGGCATGCAACTCACCAGCTCCTACGCCATGTGGCCTGGCGCCGCTGTATCGGGTTGGTACTTCTCACACCCAGAGGCTAAATACTACGCCGTAGCAGCAGTACAAAAGGATCAGGTTGAAGACTACGCTAAACGTACCAACATGACATTAGCAGAAGCAGAGCGTTGGTTATCGCCTAACTTGGGGTATGAGCCGGAGTAAAAGAAGCTGTAAGCTTTAAGCGATAAGTTATAAGTAAAAAAGCGAGCCAAATTAGGCTCGCTTTTTTATAGTCAATTTTTTAATTTAACAAAACGTAAATTTAAAAATTTACGTTGATGATTTTTCTATAGCATGTAAACTTAATATATGAAAATTAAGTTTAGGTGTTGTTATGGCAAGGTTTAGAGTTCCAAAACCCTTAAATGAGTTGTTATCTGCTACATCTCATGAGGAATACATCCCTCTCTTAGGCCAGTTCGGCCCCACTGATGCGAAAGGAAAATACCTCCATTGGGATAAGTTTATCTGGCGCGTACCAAAAGGTACTTCGGAGCAAGGAGCTTGGGTCGCTACTAAACTAGCAAGAAAAACGATATCAAAAACAATTGAGTTAGTAGCAGAACAAGAAAAAAAATTTAGTTATTGTATTCCAGATTCACTGCATGCATTACTTCATCAGATCGATAAGCTATCAGGTGGCGGCCATGCAATTGGTGATGGTTCATTTATTACGACAAAAGAAAAAGATAGGTATTTAGTAAAAAGTTTGATGATGGAAGAAGCTATAACGTCTTCTCAACTTGAAGGGGCATCCACAACGAGGAAAATAGCTAAAGAAATGCTTGAAACTAAAAGGTTGCCCATTGATAAATCAGAACAAATGATTTTCAACAATTACCTTTTAATGAAAAAAGCGTTAGAAAGAAAAGATGAAGAGCTCTCTATTGATTTAATCCTCGAACTCCATGCTATTGCTACTTACAAAGCTATTGATAATGATGCAACACCTGGCGCTTTAAGAGAAGATAATACGATTGCAGTTTCAAACCTCTATAATGAACTAGCGCATGTGCCACCCTGTTATTCTTCTTTAAAGGAGAGGTTGCTTTCTTTATGTGATTTTGCTAATGAAAAACATGATGGTCCAAATAGTGATACATTTATTCACCCATTAGTTAAGGCTATTATTTTGCATTTCATGATTGGTTATATCCATCCATTTGGAGATGGTAATGGCAGAACTGCTAGAGCTATTTTTTATTGGTATATGCTTCGTTCCGGTTATTGGCTATTTGAATATGTATCTATTAGCAAATTAATCCAAGAGAAGAGAAGCGACTATGATGCTGCATATATTTATACAGAAACGGACGAATTCGATTTAACCTATTTTATTTATCATCAGGTTGATGTTGTAATGAAAGCGGTAAATTCATTGAATTCTCATATTGAGTCTAAAAAAAGTGAGTTTTATCAATTTATGGAGTGGATTGAAAAAAGCCCGCTATCGAAAAACTTTAAACGAGGTCAGTTAGAACTACTTAAAGAGGCTGTAAAGCAGCCTGGTAGAATCTTTACTGCAAAACAAGTTTCAGTTGAATTTGATATAAACGAAAACACTGCTAGGACTTATTTAAATGGATTAGTTGATAATGACCTTTTAGTTGCTACGAAGAGCAAAAAAAGTAAAGCTATTAGGTATGTCTCTCCGGCAGGCTTAAGAGAAAAGTTAAAGTTATAAGGGACTCAATTACATTGAAAATAAAGGACTATAAATGAAGTTTCTTAATTATATCGCCTTGAGCTTGGCTCTGTTATTCAGCGCTCATAGTTTTGCGCTGGAGCAACAATATCACCAGCACATTGCTGCTATTATTGCCGCGTTTAAAGATAACGATAAAGCAGCTATTTCCTCACATATTCGTTATCCGCTTTCCCGCGCATATCCAGTGCCTGCGATTAATGATGCAGCTGAGCTAGTCGAACGTTTCGATTATGTGTTTGATCGGCAACTCATCGCACAGATTGCCAGTTCAAATATCGATACTGATTGGGATAAAGTGGGCTGGCGCGGCATTATGCTAAATAGTGGCATCGTTTGGGTTGATAGCAACGGTAAAATTATCGGTATAAATTACCAAACAGCCAAAGAGCAGTTGCTAGCGAAACGTTTAATAGCAGCTGATAAACAAGCGCTGCACCCAAGTGTTAATACTTTTGCAGAGCCTATTTTAGATTGGCAAACGGCTAAATTCCGTATTCGTATCGATGACTTAGGGGATAATAACTATCGTTATGCTTCTTGGGGAATTGATAAAAACCCCAGCGATAAACCAGATATTATCTTAGTGAATGGCGGTATAAAGTTTGACGGCAGTGGCGGTAATCATAGTTACACATTTAAAAACGGCCGTTACAGCTACGTATTACAAGTCACGGTAATTGGCTGTG
This sequence comes from Pseudoalteromonas prydzensis, assembly GCF_011050055.1. Lineage (GTDB taxonomy): Bacteria > Pseudomonadota > Gammaproteobacteria > Enterobacterales > Alteromonadaceae > Pseudoalteromonas > Pseudoalteromonas prydzensis_A. Next base: position 21,043 of record NZ_DRGM01000215.1, read on the forward strand.
ATACCTCACCACCAGGTTGGCTTGAAGTATACAAAGACGATAAGCTGCTATTATCTGAAGATGTTGTAAAAACTGAAAATACAAGTAAGTTTTAGTTTGTTACAAAAGGGGAGGCTGCTCCCCTTAATACCATGAGCCTATAATCGGCTATTAAATTTTGGCTTTAACAAACGCCGCAATGGCGTCGTCTTGGCAATGCGCGAAGAAGCACTCTTGAAAACGAGCACCACCAATAGCTTGCTGAATAAGCTCAGGGTCAACCGCTTCCAGTGCACTTAGGTAATCTTTAGCTACATCCGCTTTTAGTTGATTTAAAATTCCTGCATTTGTCACTTGAGATGCTTTACGCTCAGCTGGGTAGCCTTGGCCTTTTTCGCCAGTAAATGCTTTTTCGAATATGTATTTAATATTAAGTTCTGCGCCCCAGCCAAAGCCTTTGGCGTATGGTAAAGCCAGCGCATTGCCATTGTTTATTTGCGCAAACAGGTAAGCGTCGGAAGGGTCGATACAATAACCACATGTCACGCCAGGAAATGCGTTACTTGCCATCAACGCACCTTGGCCTGTGCCACAACCTGTTACCACAAAATCCACCGCTTTCGCGTTGAGCAATAGGCTTGCCATAATGCCAAGGTGGATATAGGTTAAACGGTGATCATTATCGCCATCCATACCAACGTTAAAGACTTGATGGCCCTGTGCGTCAGCCACCGTTTGAAGCTGCTCAAGGACAATAGGGTTTTTTGCCGCTTGACTGAATTCGTTCATTAATGCAATTTTCATAATGATGCTGCCAATTTAGTGAATATTAAATTGATTCTATCTATTTTTGCTACCGGTGGCAATAATGCGATGTAGGTCCTAAAATCAATAAGCCTCAGCCTGATCTATCAATACGGGTTTTCAGATAATAAAAAACCGCCAAAACTGGCGGTTTTATTAATTTAAGAAGTTGCGAAAACGCCTATCAATTAATGACCTTTTTCAAAGTCATTTACTTCGCGCTCAGCGTCTTCTTTTGATTTACCGTATTTTTGTTGAATTTTACCAACAAGCTCTTTACGGCTTCCTTCAATTTTATCTAGTTCATCGTTGGTTAGGTCGCCCCATTTACGTTGCGCCTTGCCTTTAAGTTCTTTCCAATTACCTTCGATACGATCACTGTTCATAATTCGCTCCTTATAATGTCGGTTTGTGAATTTACTTCAGTTATAAAGGAGCAAGGCTTGTACCAAAATTAAAC
>NZ_DRGM01000216.1 GCF_011050055.1 Pseudoalteromonas prydzensis
GGCTTGATATACACCAAGTACATCTGCGGTTTCTTTTACGTCATGTACACGAATAATTTTTGCGCCATTTTGCGCTGCGATTAACGCACCCGCTAAGCTGCCCGCTAACCGTTCATTTGTATTTCTGTTTAATAAATTACCTATCATCGACTTACGAGATAATCCGGCCAATAATGGCAAACCTAATTTGTTAAAATCATCAAACTTAGCCAATATTTGATAGTTATGACTAAGTGTTTTTCCAAATCCAAAACCAGGGTCTAGAATAAGTCGCTCAAACTTAATTCCTGCTGTTTCACATGCTTTAATACGTTCACTAAAAAACATATTTATATCTGCAAACAGATTGTCGTAATGAGGTGCGCACTGCATACTGCGAGGTTGCCCTTGCATATGCATTAAACAAATTGCTACATCTTCATACTGCGCAACCGTTTCTAAGGCGTTTATTTCTTGTAGAGCTCTTACATCATTGACTATATCGGCCCCAGCGAGTATTGCTTGCTCCATAACTTGTGCTTTACTAGTATCAATTGAAATAACGCAATCACTGTACTCACGTATCGCTTTAATAGCAGGAATTACTCGGGCAAGTTCATCTTTTAAACTCACATCTGGCGCGCCGGGGCGGGTAGACTCCCCCCCAATATCTAAAATTTGCGCACCATCCTCTAACAATTGCATTGCGCGCTTTAGCGCTATTTTGGGGTCTAAAAACTGCCCGCCGTCAGAAAATGAGTCAGGCGTTACATTCAATATTCCCATAATAACAGGCTTTTCAATATTGAGCGTACGTCCTCTGGGAAGCTTTAATATATTAGTCATTGCCAACCTTTATTCTTTTTCTAAATAGCTGATACAAAAAAGCCCCGAAGTTCGGGGCTTTCATTACTATTTTAACGATTATTCAGCTTTGTCATCAAGGTTTGTTTCATCTTTTTTTGATGAATCATCAGTCTTTTGATTTTCATCAGCAACTGGTTCTTGAGGTTCTTGCTCTTTTACCGGCTTAGCTTCATGGCGGTCATGTGCATCACGCGGCTCACGCACTGGTTGGCGCGCCATTAAATCATCAATTTGCTTAGCATCGATTGTTTCGTATTTCATTAACGCGTCTTTCATTGAGTGAAGAATATCAATATTTTCTTTTAATATTTCTTCTGCTCTTTGGTAGTTACGATCTGAAAACAAGCGTACTTCAGCATCAATTACTTTAGCAGTATCATCCGACATACTAGACGCACGGCTTCCGCCACCACCCATATACATCTCGTTTTGATCTTCAGCGTAAAGCAATGGACCTAGCTTTTCACTTAAACCCCAATGTGTAACCATTTTACGTGCAATATCAGTTGCGCGCTCAATATCGTTACTTGCACCCGTTGTTACTTTGTCAGCACCATAAATAAGCGCTTCAGCAATACGGCCACCATAAAGGCTTGAAATCATTGATTCTAAAAGCTCTTTTGAATGACTAACACGGTCTTGTTCAGGCAAGTACATTGTTACACCTAGCGCACGGCCACGTGGAATAATAGATACTTTGTAAACTGGATCATGTTCAGGAACCATACGGCCCACAATTGCGTGGCCTGCTTCGTGATATGCTGTCATTTCTTTTTCTTGCTCGCTCATCACCATGGTTTTGCGCTCTGCGCCCATCATGATTTTATCTTTAGCAGCATCAAATTCAGCCATACTTACAACACGTTTATTACCACGTGCAGCATAAAGTGCAGCTTCGTTTACTAAGTTCGCTAAATCAGCGCCAGAAAAACCTGGTGTTCCACGCGCTATAAGAGCCGCCTCTACGTTATCGCCTAATGGCACTTTACGCATGTGTACTTTAAGTATTTGCTCACGACCACGGATATCAGGTAAACCAACTTCTACTTGGCGGTCAAAACGACCTGGACGAAGTAATGCAGGATCTAGAACATCTGGTCGGTTAGTTGCCGCAATAACGATAATACCTTCGTTACCACCAAAACCATCCATTTCTACTAGCATTTGGTTAAGTGTTTGCTCTCGTTCATCGTTACCGCCGCCCATACCTGCGCCACGTTTACGACCAACCGCATCAATCTCATCTATAAAGATAATACAAGGTGCCGCTTTTTTAGCTTGTTCAAACATATCACGTACACGTGACGCACCCACACCGACAAACATTTCAACAAAATCTGAACCAGAAATTGTAAAAAACGGTACTTTCGCTTCACCCGCAACAGCCTTTGCAAGTAACGTTTTACCAGTACCAGGAGGACCAACCATTAGTACGCCTTTAGGAATACTACCGCCAAGCTTTTGAAACTTAGAAGGGTCACGTAAAAAGTCTACCAATTCGGTAACATCTTCTTTCGCTTCATCACAACCAGCAACATCTGCAAACGTTGTTTTAATTTGATCTTCACTCATTAAGCGAGCTTTACTCTTACCAAATGACATAGCGCCTTTACCGCCGCCGCCTTGCATTTGACGCATGAAGAATATCCATACACCTATAAGCAGTATCATCGGGAACCAAGAAATAAATATACTTGCTAAGAATGATTGTTCTTCAGGTTGTACACCCTTCACATTTACATCATTTTTAAGTAAATCATTTATTAAGTCTTCATCGTACATTGGCATCGTTGTTTGAAAACGCTCACCACTGCTCTTAGTACCAGTAATATTTCCTGTACCGCGGTCGATAATAACTTCTTGTAAAGAGCCACTGCGGACATCTTTAACAAATTGAGTGTAACTTGTTTGACGATCAACTTGCTCGCCACCATTAAAGCTCTGAAAGACTGACATCAGCACAACTGCAATCACCAGCCATAGTATTAAATTTTTCGCCATATCGCTCAAGGGGTTAACCTCTTGTATCCAATTAATTTAAATTCAACTAAACGCCAAGCAACTGTACTACAGTTTGTATCCAGTCGCTACTATATATACTTCCCGAGAACGGGCACGTGAGGCATCAGGTTTGCGTATTTTCACTGCTTTAAAACTATTACGTACATCTTGCAAGTATTGATCAAA
>NZ_DRGM01000217.1 GCF_011050055.1 Pseudoalteromonas prydzensis
GCGCTCGTTAATAACTTACATGCATACGATATGCGCCATGGCTACCGTGGTCCACAGCAGCAATTATGGGACTTTGCAACGCAAACAGCGTTGAGTCATAGTGAAATTCTGGAAAAATTAAAGCCAGTAAAAGAAATCGGCCCATTATTAGCCGCTGCTGTACTTGAAGTGAGCGAGCAAAGCGCTACCGTATTATTAAAAAATGGTGAGCAAGCCAGCCTTGATTGGGACAACCTAAAATGGGCACGTAAATATATCACCCGCTATCGCCAAGGGTTTCCACCAAAAACCGCAGGCGACATACTCAACCCAGGCGAGCAAATACTATTACGGAAAAACGATGACGGCAGTTACCTGCTTAGTCAATTGCCTGAGGCGTCTAGCGCATTAGTCTCATTAGATCCTAACGATGGCCGTATTAAAGCGATTGTCGGTGGCTATAGTTTTGAGCAAAGCCAATATAACCGTGCTGTGCAAGCGAAACGTCAGGTTGGCTCTAATATTAAGCCATTTATTTACTCTGCGGCACTGAACAACGGCTATACCTTAGCGTCTATTTTGAATGATGCGCCAATTAATCAATGGGACAAGAGCCTAGGCGTGGCATGGCGACCAAAAAACAGCCCAGCCATTTACAATGGACCTATTCGTATTCGTCGCGCTTTAGCGCAATCTAAAAACGTTATTTCGGTACGCTTACTGCGTGGCGTTGGCTTACAACGTACCGCTGATCACTTATTAAAGTTTGGCTTTCAAAATAGTGATATTAATCGTAGTGAATCATTAGCATTAGGCAGTGCCTCAATTACGCCACTAGAGCTTGCTCGTGGTATGAGCGCATTTGCCAACGGCGGTCACTTGATCACTCCGTATTTCATTAATGAAATTCAAGATTCAGCGGGTAATGTATTATTTAAAACAGAGCCACTGTTAGCCTGTGACCCTGTTATTCCTCAGTTAACGATTAAACAATTTGAGTTAACACCTGAGCTTGCTAACAGTCAAGAACCTATCGCGACTCATTGCGCGCCACGAATTATATCGAAGCAAAATGCGTTTTTAATTGCTGATGCAATGCACAGTGCAGTGTGGGGCGGCGGTAGTTGGGCGCATAAAACCGGTTGGAGTGGTACAGGTTGGCGTGCACAGGCCCTAGAACGCCGTGATCTATCTGGTAAAACAGGGACTACCAATGACTCAGTTGATACCTGGTTTAGTGGTTTTAACCGCGATATAATGACCTCTGTATGGGTAGGATTTGATAATCCAGGCAACCCGCTTGGCCGTTCAACCTATAACAACAACATGGATAAAAACCAAATATCCGGCGCTGAGTCTGGTGCCAAAACAGCCCAGCCAGCTTGGGTCGAGTTTATGCGCGTTGCACTTGCTGGTAAACCTGAAGCGCCAATTGAGCCACCGGAAGGATTAGTGTCGGTAAGAATTGATTTAGCAACCGGTTTACTGAGTCAAAAGAACGATTACACCAGTCGCTTTGAATACTTTGAAAAAGGCACCTCGCCGACTAAGTATGTAATGCAACATGTAGAAAACGTGTTTGAAGAAGACACTAAAACGGAAGAAGAGCTGTTTTAATATTACTATGTCGCGATATAAAATCGCTTACATAAAAAAAGCGCCAATCGGCGCTTTTTTTGTTTACAAACACAGAGCTCATTTTAAGTTTTGTACTAACCAATATAAATCAGAATGTACGCCTGCAGCGGTCACTTCTTTACCCGCGCCAGGACCTTTGATCACCAAGGCATTATCACTATACCACTGGCTGTTAATGACAAAAATATTATCGCCAGGAGTTAAGTTAGCCAGTGCATCCCCCTGCGTTGCATACGCGAGTCCAACTTTAGCTGTTACTTTACCATCGGTAATTGTCAGCGCACCGGTATAACGCAGTACCTTGTTTTCTGTCGCCGCAGACTGTGCTTTTTCAACAATAAAGTCATCAAGCAACTGCTTATTATCAAGGAAAGACTGCCAATCACCTTGCGCCAATTGCGCAGGCATTAATGGCGTTAAGGCAATGTCGTCCAGCTCTAACGTTAATCCTAATTCACGGGCTAAAATAAGTAGCTTGCGCTGCATATCACGCCCTGATAAATCTTCTCGCGGATCAGGCTCGGTATAGCCCATTTGCTGCGCTTGCAGTACCAGCTCTGAAAACGCCACACTGCCGTCATAACTACTGCACAACCACGATAAAGTACCCGAGAATACCCCTTCAATATGGGTGATACTGTCACCACTGTTTTGTAAATCAGCTAATGCAAAGTTAATCGGTAAACCGGCGCCAACACTGGTGTTATAACGCCATAATAAATTGCGTTCGGCTAAATTGCGCCGCAAGCTTTGGTACCAATCATTATTTGCAGTACCCGCGTACTTGTTAGCGCTGATCAAATGGCAATCTAAATTCACAAACGCCGGGTAAAGCTCACTAAACGCTTCACTGGCAGTAATATCAATAACCACTTTGTGCTCGTAATCAAGTTCACTGATACGCGTTAATAAATCATCCTGTTGATAGTCAATCGCTTCGTTTTGCCACTGTGATTGCCATTGCTCAAGCGCAATGCCACTTGGGCTAAACAGCATTGCCCGCGAGCGTAACAAACCAACTAGTTTAACGCTAAAATGCTGTTGCAAACGGTTCAGTTGTTGACTAAGTTGCTCAATGAACACTTCACCAACGTTACCTAAACCCGCAACGATAATAGCCAACTCTTGACCTTTGTTGATCAATTTATCGTGCAATATGGTCAATACATCACTATCAATTGATTGATCGGTTAGCAGTAAAATATAGTCTGTATCTTGATGGCTAAAGCGGGGGGTTAAGCTTTGCTCAGTCAGTACTTGAGTTGCTTGCTCAAATAATTGCGCCACATCATTACGTGGTGCGACAACAGCGCAGCCATGTAAGTTAGATTCAATAATATTCGCGCGCCCTTGTAAGTGACTTACCACTTGATGAGTTGCATCAGCTGGCACTAATAAGTAGGTATCACCATTTTGCACAAAGTGATGCAGACTATGTTGAATTAGCTGGCTTAACTCACCAATTTCACCGCCTCGTAACTGATCAATACGCAATAAATCAATATTTTCTAAGGTAGTGATAAAACGCTTAGCTTTACTGTACCCTTCTTTAACTACCTCTGTAGCACTGGCTTCCGTATCATAACTGCTGCGAACCACTAGCTTAATATCAGTATTTTTCAGTGGTGATAAGGTTTTCGCATGCAATACCGGATTGCCTAAACGGGCAAGCAAATTAGCTTGGCCACGGCATACCTTTGAGTACTTAATGGCTTTTTTAACTTTACGCGGATCAGTACTAAATACCCCTTGGGTATCAGTCCAAATAGATACTTGGTTGGCATGGCAATAACTGCTTAACAAAGTGGCACTGTAATCACTGCCATTGCGCCCCAGCGTTACCGTATTTGCTTGGCAATCGGCGGCAATAAAGCCAGTAACCACATTAATGCAATGTGCCGAGATCAACTCAGCACAGGCCTGTTGATTTTTTTGATGTAATAACTGCCCATCATTTAAAGTAAATAACTGACGCGCATCAACATCTTTCGCCTCTAGGCCTAGTTGCTGCAAATAGGTTGCTAACAAGCGTGCCGACCACACTTCGCCATGAGCAAGTAATGCAGCTTCCTGTAAGCTTTGCTGCTGCGCTTGTTGTGCTATTAAGGCCAACTCTTGATCAAGTACGTTTAATGCTGCGTGTCGCGCCGTAGGGCTTAACAATTGCTCAATCAAAGTACGTTGGTGGTTATCAAGCTGCAGTAAAATATCACTTACTGCTTGTTGATCACCTTGCTGGTAGCTTTGCCACAGCTTAACTAACGTATTGGTGGTTTTACCGGCGGCAGAAACTACCACACAGTCACCCGCTTCAGTATGCGCTAAAATAATATTGGCAACGGCCTGATAACGCTCGGCTGAGCTTAAGCTAGAACCACCAAATTTATGAACTATATTTACCATTTTCTATTACCACAAAGCCGTATGTGCTGGAGTCAGCTTAAATGAGCTTGATTGCTCTTTATCTTGTTGTTGCGAAACCGGTGTTGCTGTAGTTGCTGCATGCAGGCCTTGACCCGGCTTCACTTTATTAAATACGCGATCTAAATCAGCCAGCAAATCTTTTGCGTCTTCAATACCGACCGAAATACGGATCAAAGTATCACCTACTCCGGCCGCTAAACGCGCGGTTGCTTCCATTCCAGCATGCGTCATGGTTGCTGGGTGGCAAATTAAACTCTCTACGCCACCTAATGATTCCGCTAAGCTGAATTCTTCAAGGCTAGTTAAAAATGCCGCTGCATCGTTAACATCACCTTTAATATCAAAGCTTACCATACCACCAAAGCCACGTTGTTGTTGTTTTGCCAACTCATGTTGCGGATGAGACTCAAGGCCAGGGTAATATACTTGGCTCACATAAGGCGAGTTTTCTAAATACTGGGCAATGATAAAGGCATTTTCTTGATGTTGACGCAGGCGGACATTCAACGTACGCAGGCCACGTAAGGTTAAATAGCTATCAAACGGTGCGCCGGTAATACCAATATTATTAGCCCACCATGCAAGCTCATCACCTAACTGTTGCGTTGCGGCAATCACAGCCCCACCCACTACATCAGAATGGCCATTAATATATTTAGTGGTTGAATGCACCACAATATCAACACCAAATTCAATGGGATTTTGTAACGCGGGCGACAAAAAGGTATTATCAGCGCCGACTAACGCACCGCACTGCTTTGCAATAGTGGTGATCGCTTTAATATCAGTTAAGCGTAAAATTGGATTACTTGGGGTTTCAATCCAAATGAGTTTTGGTTTGATCTCAAGAATTTTTTGATGGTTTTCAGCTTTAGTTAAATCTAAAACCACTAATTTTAATAGCCCGCGCTTTTCAAGCGAAGTAAATAAACGGTAACTGCCGCCATAACAATCATGTGGAATAACTAAAGTATCGTCACTGTTTAGCAGCTGAGTAGCTAAATGCACCGCCGCCATACCAGTTGCAGTGATTATACCCTTGGCGCCGCCTTCAAGTTTTGCAAGAGTTTCGGCTAAGATATCTCGATTTGGGTTACCGCTGCGGCCATAATCATATTGGCGCTTGGTATCAAAATCAGCAAATGAGTAGGTGGTCGATAAATGAATGGGAGGCACAACGGCGCCATGCTGTTTATCTGCATCAATGCCATTACGCACTGCAATAGTTGCTTTGTTCTTTTGACTCATAACGTCACCTACAATTAAATGGATGTTTAGACGTCTAAAAGGTTAGAGGATCGGATTTAATAAGTCAAAGCATTTATGCTGTTTTAGCTGCAACTATGGCAGTAAAAACATTTAAGTTGCTAGATGGCTAAATAACTAGTATTTGACTATCTTATTTAAAACGATAGAATTTCGGCATCTTTGCGCAGCAAAAGGTCGCGCAAACAATTAACAACCTGAGGCAACGACACATCCTATGGCTAAATGGAATGGTGAATATATTCACCCATACGCAGA
>NZ_DRGM01000218.1 GCF_011050055.1 Pseudoalteromonas prydzensis
CGTTTGAGCACATGACAAACCCAGAGCATGTACAAATTGAACCAGATGTAAAAACGGGTAAGCGTATTGAAGAAGAGTTATTCCATCCTTCGCAAGAAGATAAAGTTAAGCTGTTATTAACTTTGATTGAAGAAGAATGGCCAGAGAAAGCCATTGTGTTTGCAAATACTAAACATAGCTGCGAAACCGTATATGCATGGTTAAAAGCTGATGGTCATCGTGTAGGTATGCTGACTGGTGATGTTAATCAGAAAAAACGCCAATCAATTTTAGCGCAATTCTCTAAAGGTGATTTAGATTTCCTAGTGGCAACTGATGTTGCAGCGCGTGGCTTACATATCCCAGAAGTAAGTCATGTATTTAACTTCGACTTACCAGATGATTGCGAAGATTATGTGCATCGAATTGGCCGTACTGCACGAGCCGGAGCATCAGGTAAGGCAATTAGTTTTGCATGTGAACAGTACGCATATAACCTTCATGAAATTGAAGAGTACATAGAGCACAGCATTCCTTTATCACATTATGATAAAAGTGCATTGCTTGATGATTTAACTAAGCCTACTATTCAAAGAAAACGTAACTATACAACAGGCCCACGCAGTCGTAGTAATAACAGCGGACGTAGACCAAACAATAGTTACCAAAAAGCACGGTCGTAATTACGGCCGTCGTTATAGTCGTAGTAGTAACTAGAGGTTTTTGAACGGTGGGGCAACTTAAACCGCAAAAAAATGTTTATGCAGTAATTGATTTAGGATCTAACAGTTTTCACATGTTGATCGCTAAGTCAATTGCTGGCGGCTTGCAAACCATAGGCCGCGTTAAACGCAAAGTCAGATTAGCCGCAGGGCTAAATGAAGATAACTTATTGAGCACAGAAGCAATGCAACGAGGTTGGGAATGTCTCGCGTTATTTGCAGAACGCCTCCAAGATATTCCGAAAAACAACATTACTATCGTTGCCACCGCTACGTTGCGTTTAGCAACCAATGCCGATGAATTTAAAATCAAAGCCGAACAAATCCTTGCCCATAAAATTAATGTTATTAGCGGTGAACTAGAAGCGCGCACGATTTATAAAGGTGTAGCGCACACTTCGTCATGCAGTGGCCGTCAATTAGTTATTGATATTGGTGGTGCCAGCACCGAAGTGGTAATTGGTAAAGGTTTTGACGCATTACATTACAAAAGCCTAAACATGGGCTGTGTTACTTACCTAGAGCGTTACTTTAAAGATTGCAAACTCAATGACGCTAATTTCAATGCCGCTATTGAAGCCGCACGAGTAGTTATTGATGATATAGCGCCAAGTTACAAAGTGGCGGGTTGGGAGATTGCATCAGGAGCATCGGGTACAGTGCAAGCGATCCAAGAAATTATGGTCGCACAATCACTTGATGACACATTAAGCCTAGATAAGCTTAATGAAATTAAAAAACAGTCGATAGCCTACAACACAATTGCTGAATTAGACCTACCAGGCTTAAGCGAAGAAAGGCGTTTAGTATTTGTTTCAGGGCTCGCTATTTTAATTGCGCTATTTGAAGCGCTTGAAATTGATAAAATGGGCTTAGCAGGCGGCGCACTTCGTGAGGGTGTGCTCTACAGTATGATCCCTGAGTTTCATAATCACGATATTCGCAAGCGCACAGTTGATGGCTTAATGAGTCGTTATCATGTTGATCAAAAGCAAGCAAACCGAGTAGCCGAGCTTAGCAGTCACCTCGCAGCTCAAGTCAGCGAGCAGTGGCTATTACTCGATAATAATGGCTTACCGTTACTTAAAGCAATTGCGCAATTACATGAAATAGGTTTGTTAATTGAATATAAGCAGTACCAAAAGCATACCGCCTATATTCTTGAAAATACCGAGATGCCTGGTTTTTCACAATCGGAGCATAAAATTATTGCTGCAGCCGCTAACGCACACCGTTCTGATCTGCAAAAGAATGTGTTTGCACATTTAGGCTGTCATGCGCAATTAACACAATATTTAACGCGCTTGATTAGGATCGCTGTGATCTTATCAATGCGTCGCCAAGATGACGTATTACCAAAATTAACTTTAACTGTTAATAATGAAGCTTTAACACTAATATTTGAAAATGATTGGTTAAAAGCGCATCCACTTATGGCAAGTGAGCTCCAACAAGAGTGTAAACAGCAAGCAAAAGCAGGCTGGAAGTTTATAGTTAAATAGTAAAAGGGCTTTAATAGCCCTTTTATTGTATTAAAAAGCACCGTTGTGCAGTAAATTTGTTCGAACAGTCAATAAAATCAAAAAAGATCAAAAAAACAGTTGATCTGTTTTTGGATCTCCCTATAATGCGACCCCACTGAGACGGCAAACAGCAACGCATAGCGAGGTATGAGCTACTCACAGAGTTAAATAAAACTTAGCATTAAATGTTCGAAAAGAAAGTTTAAAATTAAGTATTGACTCGAAAAATAAAGGATGTAATATACGCATCCCTAGCGACATTGTCGCAACGTTCTTTAACAATATAAAGCAATCATCTGTGTGGGCACTCGTACAGATTGAGTTCTAACAGCAAAACTACTTAGGTAGGGATGCAAACAAATTTAGAGTCTCAATTGAACTGAGTGACCAACAGCAATAAATTTATTTATTGCAGCACAGTCAATTCGTTTTTGGCAACAAAAACAAATAATTCAGAATTCATTGAGCATGTCCTTTGGACAGAAAAAACTTTTAATTGAAGAGTTTGATCATCCTCTCAAACCAGCTAGGGATCGTCGCCTTGGTAAGCCATTACCTTACCAACTAGCTAATCCCACTTGGGCTAATCTCTTGGCGTGAGGCCCGAAGGTCCCCCACTTTGGTCCGTAG
>NZ_DRGM01000219.1 GCF_011050055.1 Pseudoalteromonas prydzensis
AACTATGACTCGCTACTGCCGTGCCTATGGTCAGTAAAAACAACACTAAAATTCTGATTGCACCGCGTTTAAGCTCTACATCTTCGTATTGGGCCGTGGGTTGCTTATCAGCTACGTAAAAACTCATAATGGTCGCAGGGACGAGATAATTAACTAGCGAGGGTAAAAATAAAACTAAAAACTCATTAAAGTGGACTAAACCAGCCTGCCAAACCATTAAGGTGGTAATATCGCCAAACGGGCTAAATGCTCCACCGGCATTGGCAGCAATAACAATATTTATACAACTAAGATTAATAAACGGTTTATCACCTTCTGCTACCTTCATTACTACAGCACACATTAACAGTGCGGTTGTTAAGTTATCTGCAATCGGGGATATAAAGAACGCTAAGAAGCCTGTGATCCAAAATAAATTTTTATAATTAAAGCCTTTACGGATCATCCAAGAACGCAGCGCATCAAAGACTCTGCGCTCTTCTAATGCATTGATATAGGTCATTGCCACTAATAAAAACAACATTAGCTCGGCAAATTCGAGCAAGTTATGCCTAAATGCAGCTTCGGTAATGTCTGGCACATCATTGTTTACATAATACGCGCCAATTAAAATCCAAATTAATCCGGCCGCAACCAATACCGGTTTTGATTTTCGTAAATGCAGTTTCTCTTCAAGCATAACGACCGCATACGCTAAAACAAATATCGCAATGCAGACTAGGCCCACTGTTGAAGTAGTTAAATTTAACTGCCCATCAGCTGCCCACGTTGGGGAGCAAAATAATAAAAGTACTAGACTAAATAGATGAAAGCCTGGTAGTAAGTTTTTCACGCGGTACGTCCTGTTTTAATTTTAAATTTTGTATTTTTGATAGCTGGCACTCCAGTAGTCAGCATGAGTTTTTATTTTTAGTTTCACTGTTAACAAAGTGCTATCAAAAAGTTGACGTAAAGTACCATAATAACCGCCATACGCTATTATACAGAAGTCTAAATTTTCATTGTTTTGCGTTATAGCAATGATAATAACGGTGCATACAAACGACTGAATTTTTATTGTACTTTTAACAACATTAATTAACTTGTATGCTGTAACTTACTGATAAATTGATATCAAGCCGAGTGACTGAATACAGTTACAACCATTAAAACAAAATATAAGGTTACTTATGCGATTAGGACCAGGCCTACTTGTGACTGCTGCCTTTATTGGCCCAGGGACTATAACCACCGCCAGTATAGCGGGTGCCAACTTTGGCTTTGCGCTGCTCTGGACATTACTATTTTCAGTGATAGCGACCATATTATTACAATCAATGGCTGCCCGCCTTGGTGTAGTTACTGGTCAAGATCTTGCCCAAGCACTACGCACACATATACAACACCCATTATTTAAACCCCTCGCCGCCTTTTTAGTGATCAGTGCCATTGGTGTTGGCAGTGCCGCTTATGAAGCTGGCAACCTCAGTGGCGCCACAATGGGGTTAATCGAAATATTCCCTCAAGTACAAACACAAGTTTGGACGCCATTAATCGCTATTTTCAGCGCTCTATTACTTTATAGCGGCAAACATAAAGTGGTAGAAACCGCACTGATCTTTTTAGTGCTTTTGATGAGTTTAGTGTTTATCTCCACCTTGGTTATGGCAGCTCCACCTGTGACTCAAGTACTTGCAGGCTTTATACCCAGTATACCTGAAGGCTCTGCAACTACGGTATTAGCCTTAGTGGGTACCACCATTGTGCCTTACAACTTATTTTTACACTCAGGTATACTCGCCGCAAAACACGACAAAAAAATTGATCAACGTAAGCTCATCAAACACACTAATTTAGATACCGGTATATCAATCACGCTGGGTGGGGTTATAACGCTTGCAATTTTATCCACCGCATCGGTCGCTTTTTACGGCACTGAGGTTGGAAAAGTCAGCGCAGCAAATATGGCGATGCAGCTAGAGCCATTACTAGGCAATGCCGCACATTACTTTTTTGCGATTGGCTTATTTGCCGCGGGGCTAACCAGTGCTATCACTGCGCCACTTGCTGGTGCATACGCCGTATGTGGTATGCTTGGCTGGTCTAATGACATGAACAATAGCCGTTTCAAACTAGTCGCCATTGTTATTTTAGTATTTGGTGCTGCAGTTGCCTCACTTGGCTTAGACCCTGTTGCCGTGATCATCTTTGCCCAAGCCGCCAATGGCATATTACTGCCGATTGTGACCACCTACCTTGTATGGTTAGTCAATCAAAAGTCTGTAATGGGCAACTACACCAATTCAATGCTTGTCAACCTGCTGATCCTACCCGTGCTATTACTCATTTTCGGCCTAAGTAGCTACAAGTTAATTAGCTTGATTTTTTAGCTAGCCACTTAAAACCCAAAGCCGCTGCTTATTACCAACAGCGGCTTTTAATTGATAGTCGCCAAAGAAAAATATACCGCGGCGAGTTTTATTCATATTAGCATTAGCAGCAGTCATCTTTACTAATATAGTTTTTAGCTAACATAGCGAAAACATACCCACCTACTGCACCAGAAATCAGTTGTGTATAGAACCCCCATCCTCTGGCACCGGCAATAATCGTGATATTCATAATTGACTCAATAGCTACTAAAGCAATTGCAAACGCCGTTACTCCAGCTATAACAAATAGTTGAATGCCATATTTAGGGTGTTTTCTATACAGTAGTCCTGTAACTAAAAATGCGAGCGCAAGTGCAACGGCAATTATTGCGCCATAGGTAGGTAATAACCCAAGCCAATCATCAAGCGTTAAATTAACACGATCACTAAAGCTTATCTCTATACCCACATTAACTAATTGATTGACAACATATTGACTATGAAACAAGCTAGCAAGTGTGAATGTAAGTAACCAGGAAGCTAAAAATGAAGGCAACAAACGTGTTAAAAATGGCATGGTTATCTCAACTTAAAATGAAACGTTTTATCCACATTAGCAAAGGCTTAAGCTGTAAACAATCTATCTGTTGTATTACGCTTATTTGGTCTTTTGCGTTTTCAGTACACGCAGGCTCAACATTACCCATAAAACAATACAACATAGCTCCCCTTGCTACTGAGCTTAATTCTCCTTGGAGTATGATTGAATTACCTAATGGCACCTGGTTAATCACCGAGCGTGACGGCCATGTAGTAATAATAAAAAACAACCAGCTATCAAGAGTTAAACTGCCCCTTGAAGGATTATATGTTGCCGGCCAAGGCGGTCTACTCGATATCGTGTTATCTCCTGACTACAGTGAATCCCATGAAGTTATTTTTACCTACGCACAAGGCGAGTTAGCCGCAAACCGACTCGTAATTGCTAAAGCGACCTTTAATGGCACTGATTTTTCTCAGCCTAAAATTATTTATCAAGTGGCAACAAATAAAGACACACCACAACATTATGCTGGCCGCGCCCTAGTATTGCCCGATAACACCTTATTATTTTCAAGTGGTGATGGCTTTGATTATCGAGAGCAAGCGCAAGTTATCACCAGCCAACTAGGTAAAGTATTACGCATTAATTTAGATGGCAGTGTGCCCCGCGATAACCCATTTAGTGATCACGAAAATCGTGCTGCTCAGGCTGTTTTTTCACTCGGTCACCGCAACACCCAAGGCCTAGTGTATAATTACGACACACAGCAAATAATCAGCCACGAGCATGGCCCAGCTGGCGGCGACGAGCTAAATTACTTAACCGCTGGCACTAATTACGGCTGGCCGGTAATAACCTACGGTAACGATTATTCTCAAGCCCGCATTTCGCCCTTTAGGGAATATGCCGGTATGAAAAAGCCCACCATAGATTGGACCCCTTCTATCGCCCCATCAGGCATGGCGTATTATGGCTCTGAGCAATCTGCCTTTCCTGTACTGCAAAAGCATGTGCTACTCACCACTTTAGTCGACAAAAAAATCTACAGCGTTAATTTAGCTAACGGTGAATTTACCCAGACTCATATATTCCCTGAGGTTACTGGACGTTTGCGGGATGTATTTGTTACTGCCAAGGGCAATATCGCAGTGTTAACCGATGGCAAAGAAGCTAAGTTACTGCTAATAACGCCAAATAAATAATTTAACGTTCAAATGCATATCTGCTTTAGTGTTTATTTTTAAATAGCCAGTCTAACTTTAGATAATGCAGCAGTACCGTTTTAGGATAGTGATGGCTTAACAGATTACTATTTGGAGATGTTTTTGTTCTTCGTTCGGAACAACTGTAACGTAAAACTCAGGGTGCTTGTTACATGGTTACCATGCCTTGTTTTTGCTTTTTCAAAAGAAAGGTCTAAGCATAAAGCCCCCTGTTTTAAAGAGGTTCCAGTAAGTTAAGTTCGTTCTCGTCAATATCGATTTCGATGCTTTTTAATAAATCGTTAGTGAACTTCTCTCCCTCCTCTTTACTAACGTAATTTCCCTTACCTTGAATATGTGAGAAAGTAATTGATTTGTAATCTCTGCATAAGCAATATCTAGTCTAGACTGCAATATTTTAATATCTTCATTAGACATCGTGTTGCCTAAAGTAAAAGGCTTACTTGGCTTCATCGGTCCATAGTTGCCTTCCCAAACTGCTTTACCTGTTTCAAACTTAAAGACTGCTTTTAGCTGAGGTAAAAACCTTGTGCTGTGTTCATCGGTAAATATGATGCACCATGGCTCCAGCGTTATAACTTGTTTTTCAACAATATTAGAAAGACACCCACTCTAATTTATCTATTTAACTGGTGCTACAAAATTAAATTTATAAACTAGATCTACACGTAAACTAGATCTACACGCTTATCACTTTGCAAAACTTACTTAGGTTGCAAAATAAGTAAATTTCGTTGTAATACTTAAATGACAGCCATGAAAATGCCTGCGTTATGCTGTAAAAGTACTTTTTTGGGTGACTAGACTTTATCCGAATAACTTTTCACAGTTACTCATGTTTGTTCGCCGTTTTCGGTTGAGGTTCTCACAATAGCTTTCGTGTGATGATGCCCTGCCAACAGCACCATGAAATACACGTGTAAATTGAGTGGTTAGTTTTAACCAATTTTCTGGGGATATATTTAGCCTTTCGAGTAGAGGAAGGCACGAATTATCTGTATGTCCGCGTTTATCATCTCGTATTATTCGTCCCGTTAATTCAACAAGCTCAAGGTACGATTTAAGCTCAAATGGCAAGCCTTTTGGCATTATTTGACGCGACATACCAGCAAAGCGAAGTAACTGTTTAGGTTGCTTACCTTCTGTTGCGCTTGTTAAACGCTTTTGAACACTGGTATGGTACGATTCTTCCGGGCTATTAGCCATTTTAGCTCTAATAGGGTTTAAGTCTACATACGCCATACATGCTGCAAGTGCAGCTTCATCTAGGAGTGCTTGTGATTTAAAGCGCCCTTCCCAGAATCTGCCTGTGCAGTTATCTTCTTTATTTGCTTTGCGCGCTATATCTTCATTTAGCAACCGCATAAACCAGCTAATACTTGATAAGCGTTCGCGATATTGCTTGACCGTTTGATTAAAAAAGATGAGTTCTGCTTTACTTAGCTTTTCACCTTGTACGTATTTCTGCGTTAGCAAGGTGCCTTTACACAGTTTATGCCAGCGAATAACAATCGCTTTGTCATTCAACCTGTTTACTTTTTTATCATCAACATAGAGTACTAAATGGGTGTGGTTACTCATTACGGCATAAGCACACACATCAATACAAAATACCTTGGCTAACTCTAACAGTTTATCTTCAACCCAACCTCTACGATGCTCGTATGATTGCCCTGTAAAGTGGTCTTCGCCACATAAAAATGCACGCCGAACGCAACGTGAAATACAGTGATAGTATTTTGTATCTGCCAAACTTACTTGACGTTTTCTTGCAGTAGCCATATTTCACCCGGTTTGATTTTCATACTAATTAAACGTTAGTAAAAAATTGGCGAAATATAAACTTTATGATGGGTGTCTTTTTTTTTTGTTTTTCTTTGTTTCTTTTTGTTTCGTTGACCCGTCGAGTGAAAGTATTGTCACCCAACTGGATCAACACACGATACCTTTACCATTAACGATGGCAGACCCTAACCCTGTATTTTTAAACGGTGAGTTTTATATTTATTATTTAATTGATACCGCATTCCATGATTGGTATCTAACCCGCACCACAGATTTAATTAATGGTACATTCCCACAACGTGTTCTAGAAGCGACAGGAGATGCACAAACGCAAGACCAATGGACGGGATCAGGTAGTGTTATTAAAGATAAAGACAATGTAGCTCATTTATTTTATTCAGGACACAACCTCGATTTTTCTCCTGTCGAAGCTGTTATGCATGCAAAAGCAACAGATAACACGCTAACTAAATGGGAAAAACAAGTTAATAACACATTCAGTGGTACAGGATCATATAGCGACTTTGACTTTCGTGATCCTGATGTTTTTATAACGAACAAAGCAACAACTATTGGATGTTATTAACTAGTCGATATAACGCAGATGCAGCTATTGCTCTTTATACTTCGAGCGATCTCAAAACTTGGGAAGCGCAAGAGCCGATTTATACCGCAGACAAACCACTTAACTTTGAGGTTCCTGATTGGGTGAGCTTCAATAACGGACAAGCAATAATTTATTCTGACCAAAATAATAATGAGCGCGATGTAAAATATTTAGTAAAGAATGAAGACATATGGGTACCTGGTCGATACCCTTCACTAGATGGAGAATTTTACTACGCAGGAAGAACTCCAAGCTCCCCTACTCAAACCCTGATGTTTGGTTGGGTCGCTCATAAAAATACCCGCTCAAATATAGGCAGTGCTGATTTTGGCGGTGACTTAGCAATTCATCAAGTATCAATGACAGAATCGGGAGAACTAGCGGTATCAATTCCTGAGCAATACTTAAGCGCATTAGCAACACCAATAGATGAAAATGCACAAACCCAATCAGCACAAACCAATAATAATAATTCACTATTGGTTTCACCAGGTAATCAAGTATTACTAGGTAGTAACAATAAAATCAACCGTCTTCACTTTAGTATTTCGAGTGAAGATACCGACAACCGATTTGGTCTGATATTTCCCGCTTATGAAGAGAGTAAACAAACAGCTCGTATAGAAATAAACACAGCCACAGAAACAGCCACTTTTTACTTCGGCGATTCATTCACTCAATCAAGCTCTAACATCACCCTCACACCTGAACTAGAAGGCAAACCTCTATTCAATCGAGAGGAAGACCTGACTCAGCATATAGCTGGTTTTGAATTTTTCTGCGGCGGTTATAACACCCTCCAAGCCCACGGTTTTACTAATCTAACTGGAGACTTATCTAAACTAGATGGAGGTTGGTGGGGGGCCGATGTAAACAACAACATTGGCGAACGAGTTTTCTCCAGCTTTGCAGATGGCTATGATGAAGATGGAACTGCATTAGGGTGGATAGGTTACTCCGCAACAGGAAAAATGGATAGCCCGTCATTTGTGATCTCACAGCAATATATTAATTTCAAGATAGGTGGGGGTTCAAATCAGTTTGACCACCCTAAAGCAACTGCAGTTGTGCTTATAGTGGACGGTAAAGTTGTACGTAGTCAATCTGGTAAAAATACACAACCCGATGAGAATAATAAACTAACAATGCAATGGACAACCTGGGATGTTGAAGAGTTCATTGGAAAAACAGCCTTTATACAGTTTATTGATCTTCATAATGACGATGGCTCAGACAACAGCTTAGCTTACCTTCTAGCTGATGAATTCAGGGCAGCAGCATTACCTGCGGTACTGGGTGAGCAACCTGAACCTACTTCAGAAAGTCGAATCGACTCACAAGTTATTGTTCCTATCAATTTACAACAAGGGGTAACCGTGGATCTTCTTTTACAACCAGAAAGTGGCTATGGTACCGCATATATCAATGATTTTAGAGCACTAACCTTTAGGCTTTATGACTTAGATAAACGCCAAGTAGGCATCTATAGTAAACAAGGTACACTCAATATAAGTGAAATGTCACGCTTCGCTGAGGCAACAAAACCTTAATAAACTACCTTAGAGGTTTGCAACTAGAGCCTCTGAAGTTTAGTTACTATATTGTAATGCCATGAAAAATTTTGCTTTGCTGATTTGCGGCCCATATCAGTAAGGCACTAACCATGTAACGATCGACTAGTTTTGGCCAACATTGAAATACATTGGTACCCGTCATAATTATTTTTTGAAAACAATAAACACATTTTGTATGGGAGATGAACCGCCCATTGCATTTTCCCCTTACTCATCTTTTTTGATTCTTTTCGTGGGGATTCATCAGGCTTTTATCTATAAATTCGCTCATAACTCAATACTACGCCGCAAGCGGCGAAGTATTTAACAAAGGCAAGAAAGAAATAGATTTAGTCGGTTTACTAAGTGATATTGAACCGCTTGATAGGGATAACTCCGATAGAGCTGTATCGTAAAATTTAATATTCCAGCTAAGAATAAATAAGGCTTTTTATCCGTGTAGTGACGTGTAATGTTTTTTTGATAATTATTGGACTATATTTCGTTTGTAAGGGATAACAAGCAGCACCAAGGAAGGGAAGCACTCACTAAATAGCCCGTTCCCCTATGGTTCTACTTTTTGTAACTCTTTACACAACGCATACTTTGTAAATATACACACTATGTGGATGATTAGATATTGCTATGCAATTAATCTTTAATTTGCTAAAGATATTCATAAAAATTAATCCAGTATTGATAGCAATAAGAGCTATTTAATGATGAGAACTAAGTTTAATGAATATATACATACAGCAATGAAGATGTGTTTAGGGGTTATTTACTAGGAAGATATTTGTTTAAAAAAAGGAAATAGTTATACCTGAAGTAATCAGAAGACTAGAATTAAATTGATGCTAAGAGAGAACAGATTAAAATATATATGTGGCAAACTGTAAATATTAAGGTTTATTTATCCATATAAATTTAAATAAATGAACAATTATATTATTAGGTCAAAAATTAAATTTGGGAGAATTTAATATGAATAGAATCAGATTGTTTACTCGTTGTATTGTCGTTTTCTTATTAGTAGTAAATATAAATATGGCTCAAAGTAGCGAAAGTGCTAATTGTAGCAGTACAATTTATCGTTTTATTGAAGGTCAGGATTCACAACCTACTGTAATGGCGCCTGAGGAAAAAACGAAAGAATTAAATGATGTCTTTGCCAAATCAATACTTTGTTCTGGGCTTCCTGCAGCTTCGCTAAAACAGATCACCACTCACTTAGATAATCCTTCTCATGACTTTGTAAAAAAACAGTATGTGGTGGCTGAAGGTGGGCAGATCCCAGTAAGTACAGCAATTCCATCTTCTGCTTCCCTAAGAAATATGCGCTATACAGTAAGTTGGGCGGACGTCCATGGTACCCCTATGGTATTTGGTAGTTCTTCACCCCCTAGTGATAATACCAGTAATTTTCTGCAGGTTATTGCCTTTGATGAATCAAAACAACGTTTCAACTTTTATGAACGATTTGACTATCCTCGTACAGATTATTTTTGGGCGGGAGATTCAAGCTGGGCAAGGAAGAAAAAAACTATAGGTGTAGGTTGCTTTGATTGCCATCATAACGGTGTACCTATCATGAAAGAACTGAAGATCCCGTGGAATAATTGGAGCTCAGAGCGCGCCAATATCACCAACTCTATCGTTTCACTAAAAATTCAAAACGATCCGCCATTTAAAAATAGAATTGGTGCACAAGAACTTGAACCAACAATAAAAGGAGCATCCAGTAAATATTATCCAAATTTTATTCGTTCTCACATCAATGACAATTTCACACAGATCACCAATGTTTCAGAGCTTTTACGTTTTGTAATAGAAACCACCACTGTTAACTTGGAATCTACCAATCCATTACCAGGAAATGCCAACACTTTTGCGTTTCCTAAAGATTTTTGGATTGCAGATAGCATTTTAAGAGGTCCTCTAATAGGCCTTGATTACAATATTCCACAAGGGCTCATGTTTTCAGTGGATAATTACAAGAAATTTCTCAAAACAACTGATTCAAGACTAGTGCAGTGTAGTTTAAAGGGCGCAACTAAATCAGCATGTGTTGAGCCCCCCCAATTTACTGTTTTAGGATCAACTCACTTTGCCGGTTTTACACCAGTACTGGGTAACGAAGATGTTTTAATGTCAAATTTGTTGATTCGAGTTGGTATAGAAAGAAAGTTACTGAAACTGATTAGCCCCAAATTTATAACAGCAATTTTGATGGTAGATTTTCAAAACCCCATTTTTTCACAAAAACGTAATAGTTTGATCCAATACGCTAAGGCAGTTGGCACAGCAACTATTGCTAATAATAGCAGTAATATGGCCTCGTTAGTTGCAAGTAAAATCACCACAGCAAGTAGTCAGCAAGAAAAATGTAACGATATAACCTTGGATACATGTACTGCTGAGCAACAGTTTCTATTTGTTTGGGAGGATGCTAACTGGAAGGCAAATACCGAGAAAAGAATTAATGCCTATTTTCAAGCTATAGATAAGAACATCTCTTGTACAACTGAATCATGTACAGGTCAAGATGAGTACTTGAAACTTTTGGTTTCACAACATCGCCAAATGGCAGCGACGACTCCTTTGGGTAACCTTGTTGAGTTTAGTTTGTTATTCCCTTTTTCAAGTTTACCAATATCACCTTTTTTACGTATGAATGTAGTAGGTAAAGTAGTAGCAAGTGACTAGCTGTTAGTTTTTAAATTAAAATATTAAGGATGACTAAAATGAGTAAATTAGAGGTTTTTGATCTACCGGCAAATATCAGTGATCTACCATCGGGTCCGTTAGAAGATAAATTCAGAGAGCTTTGGTCAACAGCAGTAAATCAATGGACCAACCAGTCAATTAAAGGGGGTTCAAGGCCGCTGGATAATGACAGAGACTGGTATTACAACCCGCTCGATACGGATCTATCACAGGCAGGAGCACCTGCAGTAGTTCGTTGGACCGCATTTCCTAATAGGATCAATGTGCTGTTCCCAAATAGCAGTGAAACCCAAAGGCAAAGATATGCCGATGAGGGTCCACCAAATGTTAATGGGCAACCATATCAACCTGCAGGACCACGTGGATGGCAAGATGAGTATTGTGAATGGAGCGTTACCAGAGACAACAATGACAATATAAGCAAAGTTGATTTTACCTGTGAAAACCCGGAATATTTTTCATTGTTGTGGCGTGTTAGCCCAGATGCGGTGGTCGATATTTATAGAAAATTAACAGGAATGAATGTCACAAGGGCTAATCTGGAAGATTCAGCGGGTAACTATAATAAGAAAAATGAATTCAACAATAATACTACCAATGGTGCGGTTACCCTTATTTCTCCGCCCAACACACTACCAGCAGAAATTTACCTTGCTGCAGCCGCTACTATCACTCGCGAGTGTGAAGGTAAAATTGTTACCAATAAAAACCAGTTGATTCAATGTAGTCAATACGGAACTCCAGGACGAAATAGTGATCCAACAATTGGTAGTGCCGTAAATCGAATTATTCGTTCTGGCGGTTTAAAGGCTTCGCTAGCCAACCCCGTTGGTTTATATATTCAAACACCAGACTTCTCAAGTTTTCAATTACCACCCAATGCGCCTATAGGAAAAACAGCTGCTGATTATTGGCGGGTAGTTCGCGGTCACACAGGTGATAATTATGATCAAATTTTGCACGCAGTCTTTGAAGTTCCTGAATCGGAGGGCTTTACTGTCAGTGATATTACCATTGATGGCGTTCCGATTAGTTTTGGTTCGCAAATAACACAAAAATTTCAAATAGCATTAGCTGCATTAGCGGTGCCTACAGCCAATGAACCACAAAATCCTCGCCCATGTATTGGTGATTTAGATTGTAGTCAGGTTGGTGGCTCGTCAATAACGAATGATGATCTAGCTGAAATCGATAAATTGTTCAAAGAGCGTAACGGCTAGTATGCATCAACAAATAATCATTGTTTTGATGTAAATAATGATGACAAACGGGTGATAAAAAGTGCATCAATATTTAGGAAACAATATTTAAACAAATGTTGATGCACGAGTATACCGCTCGTTTACACGGAGTTATACGCTACATCAAGGAAGGGGGTACTACCTTAATCTCCCTCTAAAATGTTATCGGTAACTCTTTACGCAACTTGCACTTTGTAGAAATGACCAATTCGATGCTGAATTGAACCCTAAATGGGCACAATCCCTCATTGAATAAAATCATCACCCGAAGGTTCAAAAGTTAACTGACCTCCGGCAAAGCCGGAGGCTTCTGTGATTACGCCCTCAAAGGGCTAAAGAAAACGCCCAAGGCGTACTACACTTGAAACTTTAATTGATCTCGGTGTTCATCATCCTTTTCTTGGTTTCGAATATAATCTATAACCATATTTTCATCTAAACCAACTGTCGATACAAAATAACCTCGAGCCCAAAAGTTTTCCCCCATTGAAATTTCGTTGTCGCCCTCGAAAGTTTTTTGCTATCGAAATTGCGCTTTTTCCTTTCAAATAACCGACAACATTAGAAACTGCAAGTTTTGGAGGTATACTCAGACACATATGAACGTGATCTTTCATTAAATGCCCTTCTTCGATTATTACCCCTTTTCTTTTAGCTAATTCATGAAACGTCTCACCTAAGTGCTTCCTAATCGATCCGTAAATCAACTTTTGTCTCCTTTTTGGGAATAAACACAATATGATATTTACAATCCCAACGAGTATGAGACAAACTCTTATAGTCTCGCATAGGTTATTTCCTCTTTACTTTTGGTCGAGCAAAGAAGATACCCCTACCGTTGTCACGGTCAAACCTATGCGAGTCACCCCAGCTGAGCTGGGGTTTATCAATGTTTAATTAGTAATTGCAGACTTTAATCGTATTAATTGATTAAATTGGCGAGTTGTAAATAATCAGCTGTATTTTTATCGACAAGAAACAGGCATCTGGGCATATAATATCGATACACAGACTGAGCAATTGCTTCTGTCAAAACCAGATAATTTTATTCACCAATATACAATATCGCCCGATCAACAACATATTTTTTGGGTTCGTTTACAGCCCGTTCAAGGTGATATTTATCAGTATGCGCTTTAAGCTGCTGATAGGCCCACGGCTTACCTTACCGTTTACATAACCGAGTAAAATACACTTTAGCATCACCTAAAGTCGTTGGCTGGGATTTATCCTGAATAACTTTTAAGCTAGCTAGAGCTTAACCTACAAAAAAGCCGCTGTTCGTTACAAACAGCGGCTTCTCTTCTTAAAACTTACAGCTCTAAAGCTTTAACGAGCTTATTTAATTACTTCAAGGCCGTTCATATACGGGCGTAGCACTTCTGGCACGACCACTGAACCATCGGCTTGTTGGTAGTTTTCTAGAATAGCGACTAGGGTACGACCAACGGCTAAACCTGAGCCATTGAGTGTATGCAGTAACTCTGGCTTTTTCTCACCGGCGCGACGAAAACGTGCTTGCATACGACGTGCTTGGAAATCAACCATGTTTGAACATGATGAAATTTCACGATAAGTATCTTGCGCTGGTAACCATACTTCTAAATCGTAGGTTTTTGCTGAGCCAAAGCCCATGTCGCCCATACATAAAATTACTTTACGGTATGGTAGCTCTAGCGCTTGTAAGATTTGCTCGGCGTGACCGGTTAGCTCTTCAAGTGCTTGCATTGAATCTTCTGGTTTTACTAGTTGCACTAATTCAACTTTATCAAATTGGTGCTGACGGATAAGACCACGGGTATCACGGCCATAGCTACCTGCTTCACTTCTAAAACATGGCGTGTGCGCAGTTAAACGAATTGGTAAATCTTTTTCGTCGTAGATTTCGTCACGGGCGCTGTTAGTAAGCGGTACTTCAGCAGTAGGAATTAAGCTAAAACCTTCTTGCTCTTCGCCGTCATCGTTTACTAAACCTTTGGTGTGAAATAAGTCTTCGGCAAACTTAGGTAACTGGCCTGTGCCATATAGGCTGTCGCGGTTTACTAAATACGGCACGTACATTTCTGTATAACCGTTTTTATCCGTGTGCGTGTCTAGCATAAACTGCACTAGAGCACGGTGCATGCGAGCCATTGCGCCGCGCATTACCGTAAAGCGTGAACCGGTAATTTTAACGCCCATTTCAAAATCAAGGCCGTTTAAATCTTGTCCTAAGTCAACATGATCTTTGACTGCAAAATCATACTTTTTAGGCTCGCCCCAGGTTGAAATCTCAACGTTGTCAGATTCGTCAGCGCCCGCTGGTACTGATCCATCCGGTAAATTTGGGATAGCTAAAGAAATTTGCTTAAGCTCTTCTAAAATGGCGTCTTGTTCAGCTTTTACGCTATCCAGTTGCGCGCCTAAGTTACTTACCGCATCTAACAACGGTTGTGCATCTTCGCCTTTTGCTTTTGCTTGGCCAATTGCTTTGGAGCTGCTGTTACGCTCACTTTGTAATTCTTGTGTTTTTACTTGTAAAGTTTTGCGTTTTTCTTCAAGTGCGCTGACAGTCGCAGTATCTAGCTCATAGCCACGTGCTGCTAAGCGCGCCGCTGTTTGCTCGAGATCTTGACGTAATAATTTAGAATCTAACATGTTAGTTTTTAACCTTTTTGCATTACCAGCTGAAGGCCCAGCCAAGCCATAAAAATACACACCGCCACATTTAAGACGATATTGAGGGCCATTTTAAAAAAGTGACCTTGTTGTAATAACAACAACGAATCCATTGAAAATGTCGAAAAGGTGGTCAAAGCACCTAAAAAGCCAATTCCTATCAGGGTTTTAGCGGGGCTTGCGGTGATAATTTCGCGCTCTATCAAACCGTATAATATGCCCATCAACAATGAACCAAGAATATTAACTGCCAACGTGCCAAAAGGCGAAGATGCACAACCGTTGTTAGATGCGGTAAGTAACTTAGGCGCGCAACTGGATAGCGTAAAAGCTGAACAAGACGCCATTTTAGAA
>NZ_DRGM01000220.1 GCF_011050055.1 Pseudoalteromonas prydzensis
TGACCCTTAAAACACGTGTCAAAGAAACGTTGGATAGTTTTTTGCATAATAGTGGTATCTAACTATTTTATTGGCGTGTTAT
Source organism: Pseudoalteromonas prydzensis (assembly GCF_011050055.1). GTDB lineage: Bacteria > Pseudomonadota > Gammaproteobacteria > Enterobacterales > Alteromonadaceae > Pseudoalteromonas > Pseudoalteromonas prydzensis_A. The sequence goes on from NZ_DRGM01000220.1 coordinate 83, forward strand.
GTCAACTCAACGTGCACCTTTAAGCGAACGCTTATCTCAATATCAACAACATATTAAAACCCCGGCGCCTGCTGTGGCAGGTATTTTAACGCGTGTTGTTGGCCTTACCCTTGAGGCTAGAGGTTTACGTGCACCCGTTGGTAGCCAATGTAAAATAGAAACCATGAACGGCTTTGTAGACGCCGAAATAGTCGGTTTTAACGACCAAACTTTGTACTTAATGCCTAACGACCACATCTCTGGTGTATTACCTGGTGCGCGTGTTATTCCTCAAGTTAATAACTTAGGTTTGCCTGTAGGGATGAGTTTATTAGGCCGCGTGGTGGATGGTTTAGGCCGGCCGCTAGATGGCCTTGGTAAAATTAATGCTGAGCATCATTTAAAGTTTGCGCAAAATACTATAAACCCGCTTTCTAGAAGACCAATCACTAAGCCTATGGATGTAGGTGTGCGTGCTATTAACTCGGTAATTACAGTAGGGCAAGGCCAACGTATGGGCTTGTTTGCAGGCTCCGGTGTGGGTAAATCTGTATTATTGGGTATGATGACCCGAGGTAGTGAAGCCGATGTCATTGTTGTTGGCTTGGTGGGGGAACGTGGCCGCGAAGTAAAAGAATTTATTGAAGAAATACTCGGTGTAGAAGGACGCAAACGCTCAGTTGTTGTTGCAGCACCCGCTGATTCATCACCACTTATGCGTTTAAAAGGCTGTGAGAGCGCCGTAACTATTGCAGAGTATTTTAGAGATCAGGGTTTAAACGTATTATTGTTACTCGATTCGGTAACGCGTTACGCAATGGCGCAACGTGAAATTGCACTTGCTGTAGGCGAACCGCCGGCAACCAAAGGTTATCCGCCTTCGGTGTTTGCTAAATTACCTGCGCTAGTAGAACGCGCCGGTAATGGCGGAGAAGGGCAAGGTTCAATTACTGCCTTTTTTACAGTGCTTAGTGAAGGCGATGATATGCAAGACCCTATTGCAGATGCAGCGCGAGCTATATTAGATGGCCACATTGTACTATCGCGTGATTTAGCCGACAGCGGGCACTATCCCGCTATAGATATAGAAAAGTCGATTTCGCGTGTTATGCCTCAAGTTGTTTCTGAGCCGCATATGCAACAAGCCCGAGTGCTTAAACAAGTATATTCAATGTATCAACAAAACAAAGATATGATTACTTTAGGTGCCTATCAAAAAGGGACCGATCAAATGCTCGACCAAGCCATAAATATGATGCCAAGAGTAAATGCATTTTTACAACAAGGTATGCGAGATGTCATTAGTTACGATGATGGCCTGCAAGGTCTTGCTCAGTTACTAGGACAAGCATAATGGCTAAAAATAAACTCGATTTATTGCTCAAAATTGAAAATGACAAAGAAGAAAGTTTGCGCATGAGTTACTTACAAGCCAATCAAAACTTGCAATCGAATCAACAAAAGCTACAAGGTTTAAATAATTTTAGACTTGAGTACTCTCAGCAGTTACACCTCAAGGGGAAATCGGGTTTATCTAGTGCCGGATTTGGGCAGTATCATGCCTTTATAGCTAAAATTGAAGAAGCAATTCGCCAACAAGCAAGTACGGTAAATACCGCTAAGCAAGTTGTTACTCAACGTAAAACGCTATGGCTTAAGCAGCAAATTAAAGCTAAAGCAGTCGCCAAATTAATCGAAAATCAAAAACTTAAAGCAAATGCGTTAATGGCTAAAAATGAGCAAAAAATGTTAGATGAATTTTCAGCTAATCAGTTTTTTCAACGTCGTAAAGCTTTGTAATTCAGGCACGCTAATTGCTTTATTACTTAGTGGAATTCAACTTTTGGCGGTATGCGGTGGCATATTGCCGTAATGGTATTAGGTGATTTATGGCGATGAATAACATTTCGTTTTTAGTTTCTTCTGAAAAAGACTCTTTGATAGCCTCTAAAGACAATAGCTTAGCTAATAATGAAGGCGATTTAGGCGCGGAATTTTCAAGCCAATTACACGAAGCGCATAATTCTATGGAGCCTTTGCTTAAAGGCAATAAAAATCCCGGTGCCAAAAATTCGATTGCTATTCCAAATTATAAACAGCCAGAAAAAAATGAAAATCTGAGCGTAAAGCTAGATGAAGTAGCAACGGGCGAAGTTACTTTTGTGTCTGTTGAGATGCTTGATCAGATTAATTCAGCACAAGCAATGAGCACTTCGGTCAATAAGCCTTTTGAGACAGCTGAAAATACAGAGCTAAAAGCTACACAGGTAGAGAATACAGAATCAGAAAATACAGAATTAAAAAGCACATCAGGAATTGCATCAGCTAATGCGAGTGGCGAAGAAGCGAATGCAGCGAGTGTAGTGCAAAACCCGATTGCCACTAGTGTAGACTCTAAAGCGGCTAAATTAACTGATTCAAAAAGCGATAACTTTAGCTCACCATCTTTAAATTCATTACCATTAAATGAAGGAAAGCATCGTAAAAGTGCTGTTGCTGAGGCAATTGAAGGGCCATTAAACCCTATAAGTAAAAAACCCGATGACAGTTTTGGCTCTATAGTTGATGACACTGAATTAGTTTCAATGGATATTAAGGGACAATTAGCTCAAGATAAATCCGTCGATAAAAGTGCAAAAAATATAGTGTTGCCAACACCAGTGCCTACGCCAGCTGCTCCATCTGTAGCGACACCTTCTTTAACTGAATCAGAAACGATGCAATCAAGTTCACAGACATCTGAGAGCGAAAAAGGCGCAGCAATTGACGCCTTAATAGCTAAAGATGCGAGCTTAATTAAAGCTAATAATGTTATTGCTAGTTTAACGCCAGAGCAGCGCTCACAACTTAATGCGCAAGTTAAGGTGTTAGAAAATACTGATTCAATGAATGGCGCGACTAGCAGTACTACTGATCTTAAGCAAATGCTTGCGCAATTTATTACTGATAACGAAAAAGCACAGAGCACAGTAACTAAACACTCTTTTAGCACAGAAATAAATTCACTTAATACAGCTGAAAAACAAAGCTTATTAACGCAATTAAACGCTTATATTAAAACAGAGCAGCCTAAAGGCGAACAGTTGTCAGCGCTTAAGCAAACAGTTAATGAGTTAAAAGCTTCAATTGAAATAGGACTTGCCGACACAGCTAAATCAGACTCAAAAACGTTTGTAGCGTCAGAGACTCCTAATACAGTATATAATCCACAAAAGTTAAGCTTAAAGACATCGACAAACGAAGGGGCTGATTTAAATAAAGCCGTAACAACCTCAGCTGAGGGTGATGATTTATTAAAATCACTTGAAGAATTACAAAAAGATGGCCTTAAAAAAATAACTGCAGAACAAACACCTGCACGCGTAGCACAAGTATTTACGCAAATTACAGCTGCTTTAAATACTCAGCAAACGAGCACATTAAGCCAATACGACTCATTAAGTTACGAGCAGAGCTTACTTGATACCCAAATAATACAAACTCAACAATTACAAAGTACATCGCAAGTTAAGCAAGTAAGTATTGATCCTGGTGTAATGCAGGCAATTAATATTGTTAAAAGTGATGCAGCTAAATTACTGCAAGAGCGCGTTAGCTCAATGCTGAGCATTAATAACAAAGAAGCAGAAATTCGTTTAGATCCTCCCGAAATGGGTAGTATGCAAATACGTATTCGTAGCGATGCAGAACAAGCACATATAAACTTTGTAGTACAAAATCAGCAAGCCAAAGAAGCACTTGAACAATCAATGCCACGCTTACGTGAAATGTTAGCGCAACAAGGGTTAGAGCTTGGTGAAAGCACTATTTCTTATGGGCAATCTGGTGGTGAAACTGCTGAGCACAGTGAAGGTGGAACTCAAGGTAATTTGGCTAATAATAAGTCAGTTAATGATGAAAACGACGAGCAAGCAAATAACACTGCACAAAGTTCTCGACAACAAACTTCATCATCAATAGATTACTATGCCTAAGTACTGCTATTATAATAGTTAAAACAAGCAAGTACCTTTGCGATTAAAGGAATCATGATGGCTGAAGAAGCAAGTTTAGAAATTGAAGAAACCGGTAAAAGTAAAAAGAAACTCATAATAATTATAGTGGCTGTACTACTTATAATAGGTGGTGCTGCGGGTTACTTTTTTATGTCAGGTTCGGATGCGTCAGTTGAAACCTTGGATGAAGAGACTGCAATATCAGCAGATACCCCCTCAGCTGAGCCTAGTGATTCAGCTGAGATAGGCAGTGCTTTATATGTTGCGATGCCACGCCCATTTGTATTTAATGTGCCTGGCTCAAGTCGCGACAGAATTGTGCAAATTAAAGTACAGTTATTAGTACGTGGTGAAGTAAACGAAGAAACCGCTAAAAAACATATTCCGCTAATAGAAGGGACGCTACTAAGTGTGTTTTCTACTACAACAGCCGATGAGTTAAGTACGAGTTCTGGTAAAGAAACACTTCGTTTTTCTGCACTTGAAAAGGTACAAAAAGCCTTGATGGATGTTGAAGGCAGCAAAGTAATTGAGCGGGTATTGTTTACCGGCTTTGTGATGCAATAAGGGGTTAGCGTGAGCGATTTATTATCCCAAGACGAAATTGATGCGCTACTACACGGCGTTGATGACGTTGAAGAGGAAGATATACACGAAGGTGAAGATGGCGGGGGAAGTACGCTTCAGTACGATTTTTCTTCGCAAGATCGGATCGTGCGTGGTCGTATGCCGACACTGGAAATTGTTAATGAACGCTTTGCTCGTCATATGCGAATTAGCCTATTTAACATGATGCGCCGCACCGCAGAGGTGTCTATTAATGGCGTGCAAATGATTAAATTTGGTGAGTATATCCATACTCTGTTTGTTCCAACCAGCTTAAATATGGTGCGTTTTAGACCGCTGAAAGGTACCGGCCTTATTACCATGGAAGCACGACTTGTGTTTATTTTGGTAGATAACTTTTTTGGTGGTGACGGGCGTTATCATGCAAAAATTGAAGGCCGAGAATTTACGCCTACAGAACGTCGTATTGTGCAAATGCTCCTTAAGATCATTTTCGAAGATTATAAAGAAGCATGGGCACCGGTTATGGATGTATCGTTTGAATATCTCGATTCTGAAGTAAACCCAGCTATGGCTAATATTGTAAGCCCAACCGAGGTTGTGGTTATTAGTTCTTTTCATATTGAACTCGATGGTGGCGGTGGCGATTTTCATATTGCACTTCCATATTCAATGCTTGAGCCAATTCGAGAGCTGTTAGACGCGGGTGTTCAATCTGATACTGAAGATACTGATTTACGTTGGAGCAAAGCACTTCGCGACGAAATAATGGATGTAGAGGTTGATATGTCGACTCAGTTACTTGAAGTCGATTTAACCTTAAGGCAGATTATGGAACTCAAAACTGGCGATATTATTCCGGTTGAAATGCCTGAGCATATAACCGTATTTGTTGAGGAATTACCTACATTTAGAGCCAAGATGGGCCGCTCTCGCGATAATGTTGCGCTTCAAATTAGTGAAAAAATTAAACGACCTGATTCAGTTAAATCTGAGCTGCATGTATTTACCAAAGGCGGCAAGAAAATTGACTCAGATGCAGAATTAGCAGAACTAGAAGATGATTTACACCTCTCTGACGGTGTAGACTTAGACTGGTAATTGATTAAAAGGTTAAAAGTATGAGCGATGATCAAGATACAATGGATGAATGGGCAGCAGCATTAGCAGAAGCCGAAGGTCCAGATGATAGTAGCGAAGCACATGTTGCAGAGCTTGATGAGTTAAGTGATTCAAAACACGAAATGAGTGGCGATGAAAAACGAAAACTCGACACTATTTTAGATATCCCCGTTACTATTTCAATGGAAGTAGGGCGCTCTAAA
>NZ_DRGM01000221.1 GCF_011050055.1 Pseudoalteromonas prydzensis
ATTTATGGTAAGCCGTTATTAGAGTCACAATGGCTGACTTATTTACCGCCACAGCCACCCATGCGCATACTGACTAAGGACGAGTGGCCAACCCGTGGTTTTGAGTTTTTATCGTTTGCGCCAATGCCAAGCCCAGATAAGCAGTTAAAACACATTCGTTTGGATCATGTCATGCAGTACCTTTTAGGAGACAAACTAACATGAGCGAGACCGTATCAGGTTTTCAAGCTGGTAGACGTATTGATACCAGTGAACAGCCTTTAGAAAGTGAGCTTACCTTGATCCCAGCAAAAGTGATTGAGCAAGGTGAGTATGAAGAGCAACAACTGAATGACGAGCAACTGGATGAGGAGATTGATTTAACGCCGGTTTATAAAAAGTCAAAATGGCAAACGCTCAAAGCCGTGTTTGCTATTAGCTTTATTGTTTTAGTGTTAGCTGAATTTATATTTTCCATGGTGTTCACATTTGAGCAGTCCATCATCTTAGGCAGTGTGTACTTAATTGCAGTGCTCAGTGGCGTGTTGTTATTAGGCAAACTGTTATGGCGTGAATATAGAATGCTGCGCAGTTTAAAGCGCAATCAATTACATCGCCATGAAGCGGATCGTCTGCTTAATAGCGAGCAAGTGGGCGGTGCATTGCCTTGGCTTGAAAAGCTTAATAAACATCAGCAATTAACCGGCTTTGATGAATTTAAAGCAAGCATTGATAGCCATCATAGCGATAAAGAGATCATGACCTTGTACGCCGATAGCTTGTTAGTGAAACAAGATACTCAAGCTAAAAAGCTGATCAACCGTTTTGCTACGGAGTCTGGTTTATTAGTGGCATTAAGTCCATTAGCGCTGGTGGATATGATGGCGGTGCTGTGGCGGGGCACTAAACTGATTGAGCAAATCGGTAAGATTTACGGTATCGGATTTGGTTATGCTAGTCGGATCAAGCTTTATAAAATGCTGATCAAACAAGTGATGTTTGTTGGCAGTGCTGAGTTAGTATCTGATTTAGCGGCAACAGCGCTCAGTGCGGAATTATTAGGTAAATTATCAGGGCGAGCCGCACAGGGCTTGAGTGCAGGGATATTTACCGCACGTATTGGTTATAAAGCGATGGAATTAAGCCGTCCATTACCGCGACTTGAGCATAAGCGTAGTTTACTTAAAGGCACCGCGCAGTTGATTGCGAGTAAGATTGTATCTCGTAAAAAAGCGACAACAGAGAGTTCAGCAAGCACAAACTGACAAGATATCTGTACAGTGACTTTGGGTCACTGTACAGGAGATAGCCATCTGAGCATCCGGCATGCTTGTGATCTAGAAGCTGATACGCTTTGATTATGATATTAATAATAATCAAAAAGATCAGACAATGAACACACTCCACATCGACAGTCAATGTATCCATGGACCAGAAAAAGCCAACGATCCACATGGCGCGCTAACCGCACCCTTATATCAAACATCAACGTTTCATTTTAGCAGTGCCGCGCAAGGGGCTGCGCGTTTTGCCGGTGAAGAGCCCGGCTATATTTATACCCGTTTAGGTAATCCAACAACCACAGAGCTTGAACAAAAAGTCGCACAGCTGGAAAGCTGTGAAGCCGCTGCAGCAACCGCCACAGGAATGGGCGCTGTTTCAGCATCGGTATTGAGCTTTCTCTCACAAGGCGATCACTTAGTCGCTTCAAGCGCTTTATATGGCTGTACGTTTGCATTCTTCGCACATATGTTGCCGCGCTGGGGGATTGAAGTGACATTTGTAGACATGACCGACGAGCAGCAATTACGCGATGCAATAAAGCCAAATTCAAAAATGATTTTTGCCGAAACGCCAGTCAACCCAACCATGGCGGTCATTGATTTAGCGCTAATAGGCCAAGTGGCAAAACAGCATAATTTGCTCAGCGTAATAGATAACACCTTTCTTACCCCGTTACTGCAAAGGCCAATTGATTACGGCATTGACTTAATTGTTCACAGCGCCACTAAATATTTAAATGGCCATGGTGATGTAGTGGCTGGTTTAGTGTGTGGCAGTCAAGAGCACATTACATTAATTAAAATGACCGTGCTTAAAGATATTGGCGCAACAATCAGTCCACACGATGCATGGCTTATTAATCGCGGTTTAAAAACCTTAGCTATCAGAATGCAGCGCCATTGTGAAAGTGCGCAAATTATCGCTGAATTTTTAGAGCAGCATCCCCAAGTGAATACCGTTTATTACCCGGGGCTTGCATCTCACCCTGGGTTTAAGTTTATCGGTAAGCAAATGAAAGCTGCAGGTGGCGTGATTGCTTTTGAGTTAAAAGGCAATCTAAACGATGGTGAGCAGTTCATTAATAATACCCAGCTGTGTACGCTTGCAGTGAGTTTAGGTGATGCTGAAACACTTATTCAGCATCCGGCATCGATGACCCATTCTCCGTATTCACCCGAAGAAAGAGCCGCAGCAGGTATTAGCGATGGCTTGATCCGATTATCTGTTGGGCTTGAAAATGTTAACGATATAATTAACGATCTTAACCATGCTTTTACGTGTGTCGGCTAGTTTGTAATTTAAAGTTTACATTGCTGGTGTCTGTAAGGCCTTTAAAATATAGGGTGTAAACTTTTCGATCTTTAACTGTAATTAAATCTATACAAAAGTTGAGTCAATGCCAATTGTTGATATTGGCTCAGCTATTAAACTTTGTCTTACATTTGCTTAGTATCCCCTTAACAGGTTGACACCGATACCGGTTTAACACCAAGAAGGTTATTATGGCTAAAGCAAGTAAATACACCTCCAGGACACCAGATGAAAATGGGGTGATCCATTGGAGCGAAGCAGAAAATAAAATATGGTCAGAATTAGTTGCACGGCAATTAAAATGTATTGCAGGCAAAGCGTGTAATGAGTATATGGAAGGTCTTAAAAAAATAAACCTACCTCATGATCGTATTCCGCAGTTAAGTGAACTTAACGAGGTATTATTGGCGACCACCGGCTGGCAAGTTGCGCCTGTGCCGGCGTTAATCGACTTTGATGAATTCTTTCGTTTATTAGCGAATAAACAGTTTCCAGTTGCAACCTTTATTCGTAGCCGAGAGGAGTTTGATTATTTACAAGAGCCGGATATCTTCCATGAAATATTTGGTCACTGCGCCATGCTTACTAACCCTGATTTTGCCGAGTTTACGCATAAATATGGCCAGTTAGGGTATGCGGCAGAGAAAAAAGATCGGGTTTATTTAGCCCGTATGTACTGGTTTACGGTTGAGTTTGGCCTAATGCAAACAGATGAAGGATTGCGCATTTATGGCGGCGGTATTTTATCCAGCCCAGGTGAAACACAATACGTGTATTCAGATAAACCAGAGATCAACCCGATGAACGTACTGGATGTATTACGTACGCCGTATCGAATTGATATTATGCAGCCTTTGTACTACACCATTAACTCTATCCATGATTTATTTGATATTTCACAGTTGGATATTATGGCGCTAGTTGCGCAAGCAAAAGAATTAGGGTTACATGACCCAAAGTTTCCCCCTAAAGAAAAGTTAGCAAGTTAAGGATTTAAGATGTCATCATTAAGCGCACAAAAATGTGAAGCCTGTCACGTCGACGCTCCACAAGTATCAGATACCGAGTTAGCTGAATTAATCAAAATGATCCCAGATTGGGTGCCTGAAGTACGCGACGGTATTATGCAATTAGAGCGTGTTTATAAATTCAAAAACTTTAAACAAGCCATTGCTTTTACTAATAAAGTAGGTGATATGGCTGAAGATGAAGGCCATCACCCAGGCTTATTAACAGAGTGGGGCAAAGTAACGGTAACCTGGTGGAGCCATTCAATTAAAGGCCTGCACAAAAATGATTTTATTTGCGCTGCCAAAACAGATGAAGTCTTTGCTGCTCTGTAAATAACCATATAAAACACTGCTCTGCCCATAGAACATAAAAGGTGCCTTGATTAGGCGCCTTTTTTAATGCCAACGAGGCTCGCATCTTGAGGTAGCTTGGGTATAATTACCCGTCTTTACTCAAAATTTATAAGGTAGTTGCGGGTGGTTAACCTAGGTCAATTGTTTGGTGAACTAAAAACGTGTTTAAGAAAAGATCAATTCATCTTTAAAAAACGCCTTCACGGCATAAAAAAAATAACCGATGAAACAAAACAAGCAGCCGTGGTTGAAAAAATCACTGCCGACATTGCACGTAGCCAACAATTGCGTGAGGTGCGTTTAGCTCAGTTACCTAAAGTAACTTACCCAGAGCAGCTCCCAGTCAGCCAGAAAAAAGACGACATTAAACAGGCCATTGCCAATAACCAAGTGGTGATCATCGCCGGTGAAACCGGCTCAGGTAAAACCACGCAAATTCCTAAAATGTGTTTAGAACTTGGCCGCGGCGTTGATGGCTATATCGGTCATACTCAACCAAGGCGACTCGCTGCGCGCAGTGTCGCGGATCGGATTGCCCATGAAATGCAATGTGAACTTGGCCAGCAAGTAGGTTTTAAGATTCGTTTTAGCGATCAAGTCTCTAACAACAGTTATATTAAGTTGATGACCGACGGTATTTTACTGGCTGAAATTCAACAAGACCGGTTTTTAAACCAGTACGACACCATCATTATTGATGAAGCTCATGAACGTAGTTTAAATATCGACTTTATTTTAGGTTATTTAAAAAATCTATTACCAAAACGCCCCGATTTAAAAGTGATTATTACCTCGGCGACCATTGATCCAGAGCGATTCTCAAAGCACTTTAATGATGCGCCAATTATTGAAGTGTCAGGACGAACATTCCCCGTTGATGTGCGCTATAGGCCGCTTGTTGAAATCGATAAAAATGACATGGAAGCAGAGGGCGATCAACTACAAGGTATATTCGATGCCGTTGATGAACTGTGCCAAGAAGGCCCCGGCGATATACTGATCTTCTTAAATGGTGAACGGGAAATTCGTGATACTGCGGATGCGCTTAGTAAACGTAATTTAAAAGGAGCTGATGTATTACCGCTTTATTCGCGCCTTTCTAACGCAGAACAAAACCGTATTTTTGCTCCCCATAGTCGCCGCCATATTATTTTATCGACCAACGTTGCCGAAACTTCACTCACCGTGCCGGGTATTCGTTATGTAATAGACCCAGGTACCGCGCGCATTAGTCGTTATAGCTATCGCACTAAAGTGCAGCGCTTACCGATCGAAGCTATTTCGCAGGCCAGTGCTAATCAGCGTAAAGGACGTTGTGGCCGTGTTGAAGCGGGTATTTGTATTCGCCTATACGCTGAAGATGATTTTAATTCGCGCCCAGAGTTTACTGATCCAGAAATACTACGTACTAACTTAGCCTCAGTTATTTTAAAAATGCTCGGCTTAGGGTTGGGCGATATGGCCGAGTTCCCGTTTGTACAAGCCCCTGATAGCCGTAATATCAACGATGGCTTAACGTTACTAGAGGAACTTGAAGCGGTAAAACCAAGTCGTCACAATAGCAATATACAGCTGACTAAATCGGGTATAGAACTGAGCCGCTTACCGGTGGACCCGCGTTTAGCAAAAATGGTACTGACGGCACAAAAACTGGGTGCGCTGCGTGAAGTGATTATTATTGTCGCGGCATTGTCGATTCAAGATCCTCGCGAGCGTCCGCAAGAAAAACGTGCCGCAGCCAATGAAAAGCATGGCCGTTTTGACGACCCCGATTCAGACTTCATCGCCTTTTTAAATTTGTGGAATTACCTCGAAGAGCAGCAAAGTGAGCTAAGTAACAGCCAATTCAGAAAACTGTGCCAAAAGGATATGCTCGCTTATATGCGTATTCGAGAGTGGCAAGATATCGTTTATCAGCTTAGTACGGTGTGTAATGAAATGGGCATGAAAGCCACCAGCAATGTTGCCGATGGCGATAAAATCCATCAAGCGCTATTGAGTGGTATGCTCAGTCACATTGGCTTTAAAGATGAAAAGCAAGTATACAAAGGCGCTCGTAATAGTCAGTTTCATATTTTCCCAGGCTCCGGATTATTCAAAAAAAGCCCGAAATGGTTGATGTCGGCAGAGCTGGTCGAGACCAGTAAGTTGTATGCACGTATTAATGCGAAAATTAATATCGACTGGGTTGAACCACTTGCGCAGCATTTAGTCAAGCGCAGTTACAGTGAGCCGCATTGGGAGCAAAAGCCCGGCGCGGTAATCGCGTTTGAGCAGCAAGTGCTGTACGGACTGATTATTGTCTCTAAACGCCGCTGTGTGTATAGCAATATCGACCCAAAAGTGAGTCGTCAGTTGTTTATTCGCAGCGCTTTAGTTGAGCAAGATTTAGGTCAAAAGGAAGGGTTCCTACAATTTAATCGTGAATTAATTGAAGATATTCAAACCCTAGAAAATAAAAGCCGCCGTCGTGATATTTTGGTTGATGAGCAAACCTTATATGAGTTTTATGATAAGAAGATCCCAACTCAGATCAACAGCCGCGCGGCATTTAATAAATGGTATAAAACGCAAAAGCAGCAAGATAAACATTATCTGCATATGACCCGCGATGATTTAATGCAACACGGTGCTAATAGCGTTACTGAATTTGATTACCCTGATGTATGGCAACAAGGTAATTTAATGTTGCCACTGAGCTATCATTTTGATCCCGGCCAAGCGGTCGATGGGGTGGCAGTGCAAATTCCGGTGGCATTGTTAAACCAAGTGGAAGAAACTGGCTTTGACTGGCATATACCGGCATTTCGCCATGAGTTGATCACCGGTTTAATTAAATCGTTACCTAAATCACTACGTCGTAATTTTGTGCCTGCGCCAAATTATGCGGATGCGGTGCTAGCTGCCATTGAGCCAATGCAAGGTAACTTCATTGAGGCATTAACGACGCGTTTATTGCGCATGACAGGGGTAAAAGTGGAGCCGGATGCATGGGACCTCACCACGCTGGCAACTCATTTACGCTTACAGTTTGAAGTACGTGATGATAAAGACAATGTACTTGCGCGAGGCATGGATTTAGCGAAACTCAAAGCACAATTACAAGGCAAAGTTACGCAAACCTTGTCTAAGGTTGCGGATAAAGGCATTGAAAAAAGCGATCTGCTGCAATGGGATTTTGGTAAATTACCGGTATCCTATGTTAAAAAACAAGGCCAGTATGAAATCAAAGCGTACCCTGCGCTGGTGGATAAAAAGTCATCTGCGGCAGTCGAATTATTTGATAACGAAGTTAAAGCCCAAGCCGCACACCAACAAGGGTTGCGCCGTTTAGTGCTGCTAAATGTACCGTCGCCGATAAAGTATTTACAACAAAACTTACCCAATAAAGCAAAATTAGGGCTATATTTTAATCCGTTTGGTAAAGTTGCTGATTTAATTGATGACTGTATTGCCGCTGGGGTCGATAGCTTATTGGTTTCGCTTGGTGATGTACGTACTGAACAAGCATTTGAACAGGTTAAAGAGCAAGTACGTGGTGAGCTTGGTGATGCTGTTGTGGCGATTGCCACCCAAGTTGAACAAGTACTCAGCATTGCCCATGCATTGCATAAAAAGATGAAAGGGCGCGTTGATTTAACTATGATCACTGCACATGGCGATATTAAAAGCCAACTTGAATCGTTAATTTTTAAAGGTTTTGTTTCAAGCCATGGGGCTGACAAACTTAGTGATCTAATTCGTTACTTAAAAGCGATAGAAAAACGCCTAGAAAAGTTGCCTGTTGACCCAAATCGTGACAGATTATGTGTACTTGAATTAGATAAAGTCGCGCAAGAGTATCAAAAACTGTTGAAAAAAGTGCCGCCAGGAATGCCTGTACCACAACAATTACAGGATGTTTTTTGGATGCAACAAGAGCTTAGAGTATCGCTGTTTGCACAAACGTTAGGCACGCCGTATCCGATTTCAGCAAAACGTGTGCTAAATGCTTTGCAAGACATTGATTGAGCGTGCGTTAACAGTACGCTTAGCCGAAGGAAATATTTGTAAGATGAGAAGGAACTGTATTAACCATGTGCTCATCCGCTAACACACTGCCGCGTTTACTGGTTGTAGACGACGAGTACTTTAATTTTGAGATGCTTAAAGTCGCTTTATCAGCTGACTTTGAGCTCAGTTATGCTGAATCAGGTAAGCGTTGTTTATCGTCGGCCATTGCTAATCCACCGGATGCTATTTTACTCGATGTATGTATGCCCGGTCTGGATGGCTACGATACCTGTAGAATGCTGAAAAATACCCCTGAAACACGCAATATTCCAATTGTGATGGTGTCAGGTTTAGAGTCAGCGCAAGAACAACAAGCTGGATTTGATGCGGGCTGTGATGCTTATGTGGTTAAACCTTTTTCAGTCGTGGGGTTGTTAGAAAAAATCAATACTGTGGTGTAGGAGGTCAAATGCTCAATGAAGATAAACGTAACTTTAGACGCATGCAATTAAATGCACGTGCCAAACTAACGACTCTTGAGCCAATTGCTGATCAACAATTTGATGTAGTATGCGTTGATTTAAGTGCAACGGGGTTATCAGTACATTTGGATGAATTACTTGAGCTGGGCACCATTGTAAAAGTAAACATTGATTCTACCAGCCCAGCGATTGCACCACTTGATGCAACCGCGAGGGTGGTTCGTGCCAGCAAAGAAAGTGACGGCACGGTGACCGCAGGACTTGAAATAATGCAGTTTAACTAGCGCAGACTAGTACACTTTACAGATCAGGCCTTTTAAGTAAAAACCTTCTGGGTAGCTACCTGCGATTGGGTGATCAGCAGCTTGATTTAAGCGTTCCATGATCAATAAATCTTTGCCTGCATCAAGGGCCGCATCGGCAACCACTTTTTGAAATAAGTTTTGATCCATTAAACCCGAACATGAGAACGTTAATAACGTGCCACCAGGTTTTAGAATTTGCATGGCAATCATGTTGATATCTTTATAGCCACGGCATGCGCCAGTTAGCTGTGCTTTGTTATCGGCAAATTTTGGTGGATCCATCACAATAGTATCAAACAGCACACCGTCTTCACGATATTGACGCAATAGTTTAAAAACATCTTGTTTAACAAAATCAACACGATTCAAATCTAACTCATTGTGTTCAACATTGCGCTTAGCGGTATCAAGCGCGGGTTGTGATACATCAACGTTAGTAACATGTTCACAGCCACCGCGCAGCGCATACAATGAAAAGGTACCTGTGTAGCTAAAGCAGTTAAGCACTCTTTTATCTTTTGAAAAACGCTCTAATGCAGCACGGCTATCCCGTTGATCAAGGTAAAAACCGGTTTTATGGCCTTCGAGAATGTCGACTTCAATTTTAAAGCCGTTTTCTTCAATTAACACTGGTTGCTCGGGTTTGTTACCCCATAGCACACCCATGGTTGGCTCTAAGCCTTCTTTGCTACGTACATCGACATCAGAGCGCTCATACACATTGCAGCCAGGGAAAATAGCAATTAAAGCGGCAACTATTTCACCTTTATGGCGCTCTGCACCGGCACTTAATAACTGACACACTAAAAAGTTGTCAAATTTATCAATGGTAACGCCAGGTAAAAAGTCCGATTCGGCGGCACATAAGCGAAACCCTGTTAAGCCACCCTCAGCAATCACTTGCTCGCGTGCAGCAAGTGCGCGACGTAAACGACGCTCAAAAAAAGCGTGGTCGATGACTTCTGTTTCATCAAAGCTCCACACCCGTGCGCGAATTTGTGAATGCGGGCTGTAAGCCGCTGTGGCTAAAAATTTACCATTGTTATCGTGAATGGTCACTGTGTCACCTAAACTCGGTTTACCTTTTATTTTTTTGATGGCTTTTGAAAACAACCATGGGTGTTTTCTTTTTAGTGATTTTTCACGACCAGCTTCTAGGTATACAACAGATGACATTAGGCTTCTCAATACGGATAAATTAAGAGCGTATTTTAGTGAAGCGGGCTCGAACATACAATGAATGTTTTGCACTACCCCCTATAACCGCGGTAAAGTAATGGTAATTCAATGCATTAATTTGAAATTACAGGATTTATGGAACAACGTTTGCCCGTTTTAGCATTATCTGAGCCGCTACAACAGCTAGAGAATCATTGTCGTGCCTTCATTATGTCGTTAGTAAGTGCTGATGTCGCCCACGATATAACGCATATTGAACGCGTGGTGAGAGTCGCAAAGCAGTTATGTGTTGCTGAACAGGCTGATATGAACATTGTTTTGCCTGCGGCCTGGTTACACGATTGTGTTGCTGTGGCTAAAAATCACCCCGATCGCGCCAGAGCATCGACAATGGCTGCTGATAAAGCGATCACCTTCTTAACGACGATTGATTATGATCCACAGTTTTTTAAAGCCATTCATCATGCCATTGCAGCACACAGTTTTAGTGCTAACATTGCAATTGAAGGCGTGGAAGCACAAATCGTTCAAGATGCCGACCGCATGGATGCACTAGGGGCAATTGGTGTCAGCCGTTGTATGAAAGTAGGGGGCTCAATCGGGCGCAATTTATATCATCCGGAAGATCCATTTTGCCAGCATAGAGAGGCCGATGATACTTTATATACACTGGATCATTTTTTCATCAAGTTATTACACATTGCAAAAAGTATGAATACACCGTCAGCAAAAGCAGAAGCGGCGCGCCGTACCGAGTATATGCAGGTGTTTATTAGACAACTTAAATCTGAGCTTGGCTAATGGCAATACCTGCTTTATCTGGTGTCGATCATTGCCACTTAAATGTGGCAAACCTTGAGCAAGCTGTGAGCTGGTACAAAACGGTATTAGGCTTTGATATTGTGCCAGAGCTGGCTTTTTGGGATGAAGGGAAAGGGCCTTTAACTTTAGAAGATGCACACGCGACGATCCGTTTAGCGCTGTTTGAGGCCGAAGGCAAAAGTAAAGGTATTGCCTTTGCCGCATCGGGTGAGCAGTTTATTGCTTGGTGCAAGCATTTGCATGGGTTAAATATTAAAACCGTGCTTGCCGATCATCAAGTTACATATTCGGTTTATTTTCAAGATTTAAGTGGCAATAGCCATGAAATTACCTCCCATGACCATGCTTACATAGCTGCGAATATATAATACCAATCGACTTAAATGGTCAGTCACTTAACACGATTGGTATAACAGCTCAGTACGGCTAATTTTGATAGAGAGAATACACTTCTAAAATTGCATCTAGCTGGCCCTCAAATAACGCAACAAGTTGTGGATCAAAGTGTTTGCCTGCTTGCTGTTGCATATGCGAGAGCGCTTCTTCAATGCTCCAAGCTTGCTTATAAGGGCGTTTAGATGTGAGCGCATCAAATACATCCGCAATCGCGACAATTCGTCCTTCAAGCGAAATTTGTTCGCCTTTCAGCGCGTTGGGGTAACCGGAACCATCCCATTTTTCATGATGTTCCATGGCCAGTACATGTGCCAGTTGTAATAATGGCGATGGTGAATTGGCTAATATTTTTGCGCCTATTTGCGCATGCTCTTTCATATGCTCAAACTCATCGGGGGTTAATTTCCCCGGTTTGAGTAATATCGCATCCGGTATGCCAATTTTACCTATGTCGTGCATCGGCGCTGCTTGTCTGAGTAACTCGGCGTGCTGTTCATCCATACCATAGGCAAGCGCTAAAATTTTACTGTATTTACTCATGCGAGCAATATGTTCACCGGTATCGGTATCTTTGTATTCTGCGGCGCAGCCTAAGCGATGAACCAAGTCAACATGGGCTTGCTTTAATTGTTCTGCTTGTACTAAGGATAAGTGAGTTTTAACTCGGGCGCGCACGATTGCTGGGCTAATAGGCTTGGTAATGTAATCTACCGCGCCAATTTCAAAGCCTTTAAATTCATCACTTTCATCGGCAAGCGCGGTGACAAAAATGATCGGAATATGTTGTGTTTGCGGGTTTTCTTTTAACCGCTGGCATACTTCAAAGCCGCTCATGTTCGGCATCATAATATCGAGTAGAATGAGTTTGGGTAGCTCTTTTGCAACGAGTGCAAGCGCGGCATCCCCCGACTTTGCAAAAGACAGGCGATATTGATCCCCTAAAACTTCGCGCATCACTTTCAGGTTAGCGGGCTCATCATCAACAACTAAAACACGCGCACGTTCGGTGTTAAAATCCATCAGTTGGCCTCCATCTTTGCCGTTTGGTTAAGGAGCGAAATTAAAGACTCTAAGTTAGTTTGCGCAGCGTCAAAGTCAAACTGGTCAAAAAATTCAATGATACTGTCAATATCGCCTTGGTAATTGAGCGGAGCATGCGTTTTAACGTTTGCTAATAGTTCATCATTCAATTCCGCATTTTCAGCATGTTGCAGTAACTGCTCGCACAGTGTTTTAAATCCACTTATTGAAATAGCCTGCGTTTGTTGTGAGTTATCTTCAATTGTCGCCGGCTTACAGGCTAACGTTTTTTCGCGTAGTAATACGCTTACCGCGCTCAGCTCTACCTGAAGTTGCGCTATAAGTTTAGCTTGTTGTTGCGCTGATGGAGCTTTTTCTAGCGCAGAGAATAATTTCATCATGGTGGGCAAACCTAAATTACCTGTTAGCCCTTTTAACGTATGCAGGTTACGTTGCGGATCACTCCATGCATTCAGCCCGCCACTAAAGAGCGCGTCGCAGAGTGTTTGTTGTTCATCAAGAAAGCGTTTTATTTGCGTTAACTGCTTACATTTACTGCCCCAAAGTTGACTGCCTTTTTTGAAATCAATGTGTTTTGCTGTGGGATCACTTTGTTCAATTAGCACTGCTTTTTTAAGCCCGAAGCCTAGCACTTGCGATATTTCTTGATTGAGTTGATTAATATCAACGGGCTTATTTGCAAAACCATTCATACCTGCATTTTTCGCGGTGAGCTTATCTTGTTGTAAGACACTGGCGGTAAGGGCAATGATCGGTGTTTTCTTCAATTGTCGTTGTTGTTCTATTTCGCGTATTTTTTGGGTTGCAGTAATGCCATCGCATTGTGGCATGTGTATATCCATTAAAATAACGTCAAAATCGTGCTTTTCAAACGTGGCTAGGGCTTCAAAGCCGTTACTGGCTGTGCTTATTGTGTGATTATCACGAGAGAGTAATAGTTGTAATAATTCGACATTTTGTTCAATATCATCAACCACTAAAATACGCAGTGGCGGTAGTTGTGTGTGCAGCCCATCAAAATAATTGATCAGCGTTTCATCGCCAGCCGTTAGCGGCAATGAAAAATAAAAGCAGCTGCCTTTATTTTCTTCGCTGACCACGTTGATCATGCCACCCATTAATTCAACTAATTGTTTGCTGATTGTAGTACCAAGGCCGCTGCCGCCAAAGCGGCGTGTCATTGTGCCATCAGCTTGTTCAAAGGGCTGAAATATCGCTTTAAGGCGGTCTTTGGCGATGCCAATGCCAGTATCTTGCACTTCAAAAAATAACTGATTGTTTTGTGTGGTACTAACCGTGACATTCACAGCACCTTGGGCGGTAAACTTAACCGCATTACCAATTAAGTTGGTTAAAACTTGGCGTAGGCGATCAGGGTCGCCGTAATATGCTCCATGCACTGCATCTTTGATAGTCAGGGTTAACTCAAGATCTTTCTTTTTTGCTTCTAACCAGAATGTTGAAATAATGCTATCAAGTAGTGGTTGCAAGTTAAAATGTACGGGCTCAATGGTCAGCTTACCCTTTTCCAGCTTTGCTGAATCGAGAATCTCATTTAACAGCCGTAACAGCGAACGCGCGGCACTGTTAACGGTGATTAAATGCTTTTGTTGCTCCTGATCAAGTGGGGTATCCATCAATAGGTCACTAAAACCTATGATCGAATTCATCGGAGTGCGAATTTCATGACTCATATTAGCCATAAATGATTGCTTAGCTTGGGCTGCTTCCTCAGCGGCTAGTTTGGCGAGTTTTAACTTATCTTCGTATTCGCGGCGTTCACTAATATCAACAATTACACCATCAATCCAAATTGCTTCACCTTGCTTATTAAACTCAAAACTGCCTTTTTCAAGCACCCATATAAGTTTGCCATTACGGTGACGTAGCCTGTATTCGATTGAATATTGCGATTTACTCGCAATGGCTTGTTCAATTGATTGGTTGATCCGCGCGATATCGTCATTGCAAATCAAGTTACCAAATTCTATGTGTTTATTAATAAACTCTGACGGTAGGTAGCCAGTCACTTCATTAATGCTGGGGCTGACAAAAATCATACTCCAGTTTTTATTCACTTGGCAGCGAAACACTACGCCTGGCATATTGTCCATCAGCGAGCGATATTGTTGTTCTTTCTCGATCAGGTTTTTTTGTAGTTTACGTTGTTCGGTTAAGTCGGTAATAAAGCCAACAAATATCGAGTCTTGGCCCGGCTGGTTTGCTTCACCAATCCCTAAGCGAATAGGAAATAAATGGCCATCTTTGTGTTTAGCAAGGACATCACGATTGACGCCAATAACTTTGCCTAAATCGATGTGATGTGCCTTTGCTAGGTGTTCATCATGATCTGCTGCGATGTCATCAGCCATCAGCATCTTTACGTTTTTACCTTTTACGTCAGTGCTATGCCAGCCGAAAATATTCTCTGCTGCGTTATTAAAGCTTAAAATATGACCGCGATGATCAATAGTTACAATGCCATCTATGGCGGTTGATAAAATAGCTGCTAAGCGAGATTCATTGCCAGTCTTTTCTTCAAGTAACATGCGATAACGCACCATGCCATTAATAATCGCAACGATCGCGGTTAAAATAATGGTTGCAAACACCACGCTAATAGCAACAAAGGTAAGCTCTGAACTATCACTGTCATTACCAATTAATGGCGAGGTAGCAACAAACCGCGTAGCCGCCATGCCCATGTAATGCATGCCTGCAACAGCAAAGCCTAAAATAGTGGCACTGAGCAATCGCGTTTTTGCTGCGGTTAAGGATGGAAAATGTTTACCGATGTTAAAACGCGAATATAAAGAAACGAACGCCAGTACCACAGCGACTATGATTGAAAGGCCAAACATGAGTGGGTCATAGCGTAATAAAGGACTTAATTGCATCGCGGCCATACCGCTGTAATGCATAGTGCCAATACCTGCGCCGAGTAATATGGAAGGCATCACTAAACTAACAATAGTGCTATTACTTTTAACTAACAGTGACCCCGCAGTTAAGCAGGCTAAAAAGGCCGGAATAAAAGATAACAAAGTCAGCGCTGGATCATAGCTAATATTGGTACACAGTGAGAATGCGAGCATGCCAATAAAGTGCATACTCCAAATACCACCCGCGAGTACCAAAGAAGCCGTGGAGTTGGCTAGCTTTTGATAACTTTTAAAGCGTGTTTCTTTTGCAAGATCGATCATATAAGCGGCAAAAAAAGCGGCAAAAATAGCCGTTAAAACCGACAGTGTTACTAAAAATGGGTCATATACACCATTGATAATAAGACTCGGATCTTGATCAGTAATAAAAAAAACAGACAGCATAATGGCTCAATACATTGTAATTTCAGTCGTAATTTAGATTGTCTGAAATTGTGGTTAATACAAATAATTAATTCTTAAGCGAGATGTCTATGGTCCATTTACACATTTAGCTACAAAAGTTAACAAAGCTAAATTTTTTCAATCAAGTTGCTAAGTTTTATTAGTTATAATGATAGCACTAGTTATAACTAATTTTATAGTGGCTAGTTATCCGAACTATTTATTAATTTATCTACTGAAAGGTGGAATAATTAGCGCGTCATCCGTTTTACAAACACCACCACGAATAGCGCGAGGGAAAAACTGCCACAAAATGCTTCGATGGCGGCAATAAAGCGCGAAAATCCTACCGGCGTAATATCACCATACCCTAAGGTCGTGAATGTAACCACGCTAAAATAAAAACTATTTAACAGCGCTGATAAATTATCACTGAATGATGCTGCGGTATTCAGCTGCATTAAACCCCCAGCACCCATCACCCCAAAAACAAAATAGCACAGGGCACAACAGACGATTAATGACAGACTAAAACGGATCACGTTTTCAGGTTTTTCGCCGTAGCCACATAACATATCAATAAAGCTAGATGCTAATTGTTTTTTTGAGCCTCGCGGGTATTGTGCGTGGCGCATCCGGAGTTCTTTATAAGTAAACTTACCCGCCAGCTCAAATAAGCCTTGTTGTTCAGATGCTTTACGTAAATTACGAAATATTTCTTCGGATTGTTCAAATAAGTCAAGCGCTGCGGTTTTATCTTTTTTGTGTAGTGCTGCTTTGGCTTGTTTTTCTTGTAATAATTCGGTGCCTAAGTCAATGTTATCAATGCGAGTATTGTTGAGCTTGATACCCAACAGGTTAGTGTCTTGTAGGTTACAGTAATGCAGACTTGCATTGTGTAAAGTGGCTTTCATCAGTGAACTGTGGGCTATTTTATTATTAAATAGATGGGCATGGGTTAACGTTGCACGATAAAAATTACTGTAGGATAAATCAAAGCCTTCTTCGTCATCTTGGTTTATTAAATTAAGCCCAGTGAGGTTGGCGCGTTGTAATTGCAGCCCCTGCAACAATCCCCCTTTTTTTGCATAGCGTTCTAGTTTTTGGGTTAGATCTAAACCTGACTTATCAAATTTTCCGTCATGCCAAAAGCAAAAGCCTGAGCCCATGTCAGTTTCTTGGCAATGATGACCATCAGGGGAAGTATAACTACAACAAGGCTTATCAGGCATTTTTTGACGTTGCTTTATTTAATTCTACTTAGTTATAGATTAGCAGTTATTTTGCAGGGTAAGATAGCAACCTATTAATTAGTTTAATAACTGCTGGCCAGTTGCAAGAGTTAGGTTTGTTTGAATATACAATAAAGCGTAGTCGCCGCCGTAAAACCGTGGCTATTAAAGTGCAACAGCAAAGTGTGACAGTTTATGCGCCAGTCGGGGTTGCTAAACAGGAACTTGAAGGCTGGTTACTGAGTAAAACTGACTGGATAACGGCGCAAATTCATAAACAAAGTCAGCTACTTGATACACGCCAATATCCTTTAAAAGATAATTGCATTCTTGTTTTTGCTCAGCCAATGATGCTGAGGTATGGAACCAGTTCGCGCTGTGAATGGCGGCGAGTTAAAAATCAGCCGCAACCTATTGTGCAGTTAAACTTGTCTGGGCGAGTTAAACACCAGCAAGCTATGTATCAAAGCTTGCTTGAAGAGTTTTTACATGAGCAACTAGAAAGTTATATAGAAATGCGAGTGCACGAGTATTGTATAAAAATGGCGGAGGCGTTACCAAGCAGCATCCGTATTCATATTTATAAACGTCGTTGGGGTAGTTGTAATCGACAACGGGAGCTGACTTTTAATTTGTTATTAGCCAGTGCGCCACACACGATTATCGATTATGTCATAGTGCATGAACTTGCCCACTTGAAGTATTTAAATCATAGTGCGGCGTTTTGGCAGCGGGTCAGCGAATTTTACCCTGAGTATAAGCAAGCAACAAAGTGGCTAAAGCAGCACGGTGCAAGTTTATCTTGGGTGTTTGAATGAGTTAGCGAGAGTAAAGTTAGCGAGAGTAAAGTTAGCGAGAGTAAAGTTAGCGAGAGTAAAGTTAGCGAGAAAAGTGGTGGAGGGAGCTGGATTCGAACCAGCGAAGGCTGAGCCGTCAGATTTACAGTCTGATCCCTTTGGCCGCTCGGGAACCCCTCCACACTAATTTTGTTACATTTGGCCCCACTTAACTGAGTGATAGAAAAGTGGTGGAGGGAGCTGGATTCGAACCAGCGAAGGCTGAGCCGTCAGATTTACAGTCTGATCCCTTTGGCCGCTCGGGAACCCCTCCAATGCAACGGCGCTGATAATAGCAAAGTGAGTATTTAAGTAAAGAAAAAAGCTAAAGAAATATCAAATAAAGCCGATAAATATCTATTCCCTACTTTAATCGGCTAAAGTCTATGCAAATCGATGATTTGTTAATCACAGAGAGTCAACTTAACAATCGTCTTGCTAAAAGTGTGAGTGAATCACGCCGTGGTGAGTTTGCATTGTTATTAGCAATGCTTTCCCATGATGCGCTCGATTTTAGTCAGTTTCATTTACCTAAGACCCCATTTGATGCTCATGCCGCGACACAAAATGACGCGCAATTACGTGAACAGTTAGGGGCAGGCCCTGAACAAGCATTGGCACCTGCACAATTTGATATGCTGATTGGACAATATAATGCACAACGTTTACAGCAAGGAGGTATGGCTGATATTCGCTTGCGTGCATGCCTTATACCTGAGCCATTAGTGATCCGTAATGATGACAAGCATATTCCACTAATCGTGATCGATAATTGCGAACCCGTCGTGCGTAAGCGCCATTTAAATAAAGAAACCCAATTAGACCACCCACAAATGGATGCCGCTGCATTTTACGATAGTCTGAATAATGCCGACCTTCATCAACCCTTGCACCTAGCACGAGCGTGATGTTAGGCTAACGTTATTATCAGCAAAACGGTTTTATTTGCTTTACTGTAAAAAAAGCATCCAAAAACTAAATGCAATTGCTATAATGGCTGCAAATGGCGTTGCCAATTTATTTGGTATTTATGCCATCATCATTAAATCAAGGTAATTAGGAACGTAATGAAGAAAACATTCACGCTGAATCATGAGAAAATCAAATACCCTCGCATGGTAGATGCTGCAAAGCATGAAGTAAAAAAGTATTTGAAAAGAGAGCGTAACAAAACATTGCCAATTGATGCTGATTACTGGGCATTTGATTGTAAATTTGGCAACACAGCTGAAGATGCGCAAGTAGTGCATGTAGCTGAAATCAGTAACTCAATTAGCGAAATTGAAAAGCAAGGCTTAGAGTCTTTCTATGTTGAAATCATTGCTCGTCCAGCACAACGTCAAGTGCAAGACTTAGATGATGAAGTTTAAAAGTAATTGATTTGATGAAAAAATGGGCTAAATAGCCCATTTTTTTGTGCCCTAAGTTATTGTTTACAATGCTATCCAAAGTAGGCAAGTGCTGCACTGTCTCGGTGCGAGAGCAACAATCATATAATGTAAATAACTTTAATTTATTGATTTTTAAATAAAAATAAACTTGGTGCTGTAATTGCTTTGGATCCTAACAATGTCGTTAGGAGTTCCGATTATGGCCAGAATGAGTTACATCAGTAGTGTTGAGCGTTATCAAGAATATCAACCAGTGATCCATGAATTACTCGATTCAATTTTAGCAAGTCTTGCCGATGGTGTTAAAAAGCAGCAAGATAACCGGCATTTAGTAACCCAATATCCATTTTTGGAGCTGCAGTATTGTTTAGATAAAAACGGTGTGCAGCTGGGCAACAATGTCTGTTTTAAGCGCCAATATATGAAAACCTTAAATAATCGTGGTGACGCGCAAGATTTAAGTGAACGGCCTTATTTTCAAGATATTCAACAGCAATCTCAGACCCGTTTTACTGCCCCTTATATTTCGATTGCCACTAACCATTTATGTATATCGGCAATTAAAGCGCTCAATGCGTCCCATGGTGAGCAAGCTTATTTAGTGATTGATGTATGCTTGACGCAATTAATTGAGTTTATTATGGGGGACCGCACCCGTGCGGCGATGACGCCATTTTTCAAAGCCGGCTATGGCATTATTGTTAGCTGCTTATTCTGCTTGGTGTTATTTTTACTTTATCGGGTATTTGGCGATATTTACAGTTTGTTATTTAAAACGTCGTTAGCAGAAGATCCGCTTGAGCCTTTTAGTATTATTATTTTTATAACCTTAGCATTGGCTATTTTCGACTTGGGTAAAACCATTCTCGAAGAAGAAATTTTGATGCATAAAGACATCTTTAGGCACAGCTCTACACGGCGCACGATCACGCGGTTTATTTCTACTATTTTGATTGCGGTATCTATCGAAGCTTTGCTGACTATGTTTAAAGCAGCGCTTGGCCAATCGCAGTATTTATTACCCGCTATTTATATGATGTTGGCAGTAGTCGGATTGCTCATTGCGTTGGCGATTTATGTGTATTTAGGCGCCAAAGCAGAGACTTTGTTATTGAGCACGCAGCGGTATAAGAAAACGGGTAAGTAGTAACCTGAACTTTGGATAGTAAAGCTCTTAACTAGAGTTCAGGTTAAGTAATAAAATAATGGCTTGAAGATTCAAGCCATTATTATTTTGATGAGGTGTTTATGGGCGTTCTTGTTGGCGCTTTTTCTTAAAGTCTGAATCAGCTTGCCAAGCAGGCCAATCACCGTTATTTGCCAGTTTTGTGGCTATATCAACAATTAGCTCGATATCTTGTTTAACCCCGCCTAATGACCATTGCGGTGAGTAGTCATCAGTTTCTTTATGGTATTTGTGTGCAATATAATCGGGATCCGTATCACCTAAACTCATAAATAATAAGCTTGGTACGCCTTGTTTTGCTAAGGAAAAGTGATCTGAGCGGAAAAATAGGCCATTTTGCGGACGTGGGTCCATTTTAACATGGCGCCCTTGTGCTTTGGCGGCATCAGCAAGGTAGTTTTCCATTTCTGACATCCCTTTACCGTACTGCAGAATGTAATCAACGCCATCTAGTACGTTCATACCATCGATGTTTAGTAGTGCAACCATTTGCTTGGTTGGCACTATGTCACCAGTGGCAAATTGCTGTGACCCTATTAAGCCGGTTTCTTCTGCGGTGAAGTTGGCAAAAATGATTGAGCGTTTAAATGGGGTTTGCTGATGTATTTTGCTAAGAATTCGCGCAATTTCAACCGTTGCAGCACTGCCTGAGGCGTTATCAACTGCGCCGTTATATATTTTTACAGCTTCATTCGTTTGCTTTGTGCCAAAATGATCCCAATGCGCGCCAATAACAATATACTCGTCTGGCTGCTCGCTGCCAGTTAGCTGCGCCACCACATTATGTGATTGCGCTTGTGAAATCTCACTGTTAAGTGTCAAATTTGCTTTAGCGTTTAGGGGCGTTGCTTTGAAGTCTGGGCTCAGGGCTTTGGCCTTTTCTGTTTGATAATCAAGCCCTGCTTGGGCAAAAATGTCATTAGCAGCTTGCTCGTCTATCCAGCCCATCACCGGAATGTCAGAGATATTTTTTTCATCATCAATAAGGGTATATTTACTGCCGGTATTGGAGCTTTCAACTACGCTCCAAGGATAAGCCGCAGGGGCAGTTTCATGGACTATTAATACCGCTTTTGCACCTTGACGCGCGCCTTCTTCATATTTATAGGTCCAGCGGCCATAATAGGTCATCGCATTACCGGTAAATAGGTTTTGGTCTTGCGTTGCAAAACCAGGATCATTGACTAACACCACGATGGTTTTACCTGTTACATCGATATCTGCAAAGTCATTCCAATTGTATTCAGGGGCATTTATACCATAACCGACGAATACCACCTCTGAGTCGCTGACATTAATTGTTTCATTAATTTGTTGGGTGCGGGCGGTAAAGTCACTTCCTGCAGTAAAGCTTAAATCGCCAACTTTTAATGTCATGTTTTGATCTGGAGTCAGCTTTGCCATGGTAACTGGCTGTAAAAATTCACCTTTGTAAGCGCCAGTTAACCCTAGCTGCTTATATTTATCGGCAAGGTAATTAATGGTTAAAGTTTCACCTTCAGTTAAAGGCCCGCGGCCTAAAAATTGATCAGATGCTAACGTTTCAATCAGTTGGTGGACGTTTTTAAGATCGACCGCTGGTTGACTATCGGTTAGTTGGCTTTTATTTTTTGGCGCCGGCTCTGAGCAGCCAAACAAGGCGAGTAATGCTGTTGCAGTTAATACCTTGGAAAGTGTTGTTGTCATTTGCTATCTTTTAGTTATTTACTATCAGATTGATACCCTACCACTTATTAAAAACCAAGAGTAGGACTGAATAGCAGATACAAAAAAACCAGCTTAAAAGCTGGTTTTTACAAGCGTAATAGTTATTAAACTATCAGTATTAAGCGTCGGCTAATTTCACGCGTATCTTACTTTTATCAACACTGGTTTGATTTAATGCGGTGATTGCTATTTTTGCCTCAGCATCATCTGGCATTTCAACAAACGCGAAGCCTTTTGATTGGCCCGTTTCTTTGTCTAATACTAAATTACAATTAGTAACTTTACCGTGAACGCTAAATAATGTGCGAATATCATGTTCGCTGGTGGTGCGGGCTAAATTTCTGACTAATAGTTTCATAATGAACTCTATTTAAAAAAATGACTGTGGTGATTGTCTCAAGTAATCTTGGTATGACCTAATGATTAATTACAAACCAGTGAAATAAAGCGTAACAAAGATGGATATGAGCACCGCAATTATTTTTTTAAGTGCGGTCAGTAATCAATTAAGCGCGAGTGTAAAAAGCTGCTGTGGGCAGATAAATAGCTGTTATCATTTTAAATGATGACAAAATTAAAATTTTTAATACGTTATGGATAAGCACATGCAAATAGACACAGATAAAATAGACGACGCTGCATTAGCACTGATGTATTTAACCTTGCACGACCATTGCCGTGCTTGGAAACAAATTGATTGGGACATTACCAATCGATTACACGACAAAGGCTTAATCGACAACCCCATCGGCAAAGCTAAGTCAGTTGGACTCACTGAAGAGGGTTTAAAGCAAGCAGAGCTATTATTTGAGAAGTTATTTACGAAATAGAGATTTTACCTGCGCAACATGCTATAGAGTCTAATATATACAGGCTGTCGCGATGTAAAATCGCTGCTACAAATGGTGGATCAGCGTAGGCTCGGGTTTACCCCCGCGCATTTTATAGTAGGGTATGTCGCTTATTTAGTCTCCGCGTCAGCGTATGAAAGGTTGGTTGATGAAATTGATGATTACGAATTAGCAAAGATTGTTGCAAGGCGTAGAGAAAAGGTTTCAACCGCAGTTGAAGTAAATATTGATGACTTATAAGCTCAAATTTTTACCTGCATCACAAAAAGAAACTCATAGAGCGTCTATAAAATCCTTATGTACTTACATCGAAACTGAGAGGTTTTGATAGCGTATATAAAATAAAAGTAGCAAGGATGATTATGAGAAAAGTATTCATATTTTACCTTTGCAAATAACGCCGATGTGTTTGGCGAAATAGGTGTTACAAATTATCAGTGTGGACAGGACTTTGCAGCTAAGCTCAAAGCCCATTCAAGTGAAAAGTTGACTGTAAAGCAGCGCTATTTCGCAGATGAAAGCTATGGCACAGTCGCTGCTTTAAGTTGGTATTATGGACTAAAAGAGTTATTGAAAAAGTAAAGTAAGTTGTTGGGTTTCGTTGCGCTCAACCCAAGCTACGAATAAACTGGCTTACCGCTTACCGCTTACCGCTTACCGCTTACCGCTTACCGCTTACCGCTTACGACTTATAGCAATCCCCATAACTCCCATCAACACCACGACAATCCACACGGGCAAATTACCATATTGGCTATAAATGCTATCGCCTTGAATGAGCTTGACGTTTACTTTCAAGGTGTCAGCTTCAAACTGAGGCATGCTGACTTGGATTTGGCTGATTGGGTCGTATACGCCGCTGATACCGTTATTAGTAACCCGAATAAGCGGGCGTTGTAACTCAAGGGCGCGCATACGAGCTATTTGCATGTGCTGGTGAGGGCCGTGGGAAGCACCAAACCAGGCATCGTTACTGACGGTAAATAAAATATCCGAATCATTGTGGTAATTACCACGCACTAAATCAGCAAACGCGATTTCGTAGCAAATGGCCGGTAAGATATTTAAGCCATTAGCACGTAAGTTATTTTGCACTTGGTCGCCGCGAGAAAACGATGACATAGGTAAATCAAATAAAGGGGCGATAGGGCGCAATAAGTCTTCAAACGGCACAAACTCACCAATCGGCAGTAATTGGTGTTTTTGATAACGGTTTTTACCTAAGTATTGATAATGGCCATGTTCGTCACCGCGTTCTTTATTACCAACCACAATTAAGGTGTTGAAAATAGTTTTAGTGTCGCGCTGGTAGTCAACAATACCGGTAATAAGGGCGGTGTTGTTAAATGAGGCTGCGCTGTCTAAGCCGGCTAAAAAACTGTCTGCAAGTGCTTCAATTTCAGGCACTGCGGCTTCTGGCCAAACGATTAGATCTGCATCCCAGTGCGGGCGAGTCATATCTTGATATTTACTCATGGTGGTCCAAAACTCACTAGGCTCAAAGCGCAGATGCTGTTTGATATTACCTTGTACTAGTAAGGTGCTAATGGTTTTATCACTGTAGCTGTTATTGCGCGTATAGTGAGTAATAGCAAAGAGTAAAGCGAGACTAAGCACACTGGCTACTGTGGCTTTAAAGTCTCGAGTAAACAGCAGGCGATAGAGCGCAAAACCAATAGCGATACATACTAAGGTTAAGCCAAACTCACCAATCACTGGGGCGAGTTGATTAAGTGGGCTATCGGTTTGAGTATAACCAAAGCTTAACCATGGGAAGCCGGTCATGATCACACCGCGTAGGTACTCGGTGACTGCAAAGCCACAAAGTAATAATAAGCCATAGCTATTAGGGCCGCTGGCAAAGCGTGTGGCAAACATAAATGCTAAAGCGGGATAGATTGCTAAATAAGCACACAACAACACCATTAGCAGTACTGAGGCGATTAATGGCATGCCACCGAAGGTGGCAATGGAGACATGCACCCAACTGATGCCTGCGCCAAACCAACCAAGGCCAAAAATAAAGCCATATTTAGCGGCGCGTTGACTGGCTGTTTTACCGTACTGTAGCTCAGGTTTGCTAGCCTGAGAGGTGTAGATTGCCAGTGCTAAGCAGGCAAAAGTGAGGGGCCAAATCTCAAAAGGAGCATAGCTTAAGGTTAAAAGAAGGCCCGCAACCAGTGCGAGCCATGCTTTTTTATCTTTTGCTAAATGCAGGCAGTTAGTCAGAAGTGTCTTCACTGTCGTTATCATCAGCCTTTGGCACGGTAACTTGTAATTGCAATAATCGACGATTATCGGCATTGGTTACTTTAAATTGAAAGCCATCAATCTCAATAAGCTCACCACGACTTGGCATATGCCCAAAGGCATGTAACACAGTGCCGCCGATGGTGTCAGCGTCTTGTGTGCTGTAGCCCGTTTTAAAATATTCGTTAAAATCATCAACAGGAGTAAGGGCTTGAACAACAAACACATGCTTTGCAAGTTGACGAATATCTAGTTGCTCTTCTTCGTCGTGTTCATCTTCAATTTCACCGACGATGAGCTCAAGAATATCTTCTATGGTTACTAAACCTGAGACACCGCCGTATTCGTCAATTACTAACGCCATATGGTAACGCTGTTGGCGAAACTCATTCAGTAGCGTATCCACACGCTTACTTTCTGGCACAACAACCGCTGGGCGTAAATAATCACGTAATGATGGCAGAAGATCATCTTTGTTTAGAATAAGTGGTAATAGATCTTTTGCTAGTAAAATGCCTTCTATGTGGTCTTTATCTTCACATACCACAGGAAACCGTGAATGCGTTGAATCGACCATCATTGGAATGACTTCTTCCAGCGGTGCGTCAACTTCGAGTGTGATCATTTGTGAGCGCGGGATCATAATGTCTCGCACTTTTAACTCTGACACACCGAGCACACCTTCGATCATCTCTTTGGTTTCAGGATCTATAACATCCCGAACTTGCGCATCGGCAATTACTTCAGCCAGCTCTTCTCTATTCTGGGGTTCCCCTTGCAACATTTGGGTAATTCTACCCAACCAGGTCTTGCCAGAAGAACCCTGGCTAGTCTGCGAGTTATCGTCGCTCATTGCGTCTATTTGCTCCGTAAATTTAAATATCGTCCCGATATGGGTCTGCTATGCCTAATTCGGCAAGCAATTGCTTTTCAATGCTTTCCATCTCTTTAGCATCTTCATCCTTTATATGGTCAAATCCAAGTAAATGCAAGCATCCATGGATCACCATATGGGCAAAGTGGTCATGAAATGACTTTTCTTGCTCTATTGACTCAGCTAATACAATGGCTGGACATATCACTAAATCGCCTACCAAAGGCAGTTCTATTCCTGCTGGCGCTTCAAATTCAAACGACAACACGTTAGTTGGTTTATTTTTACCACGGTAGTCATTATTGAGTTGTTGGCTTTGCTCTTCATCTGCAATCACGATACTCAACTCTGACTCATCACGGTATTGACTCAGCGCTTTGTTAGCCCATAGTGCAAATTGCTCTAGGCTAGGTAAGTTGTCAAACTCACAGGCTATTTGTAAATCTAATTCAGTGTTCACGGTATTACTCTTTAGTCGCAGGTTGTGGCTGCTCTTGATTAGCGAGCAAATCTTTAGCGCGCTGCTTTTCGGCGCGTTTTTGTCGCTCGGCTTCGTCGTTACGTTCGTATGCTTCAACAATACGGGCTACCACAGGGTGGCGTACCACGTCTTGAGATTGGAAAAAGTTAAAGCTTATTTCGTCTACCTCGCTAAGCACTTCAATGGCGTGACGAAGCCCTGAGCGCGCACCACGGGGTAAATCAACCTGGGTGATATCCCCGGTGATCACGGCTTTTGAATTAAAGCCAATCCGGGTTAAGAACATTTTCATTTGCTCAACCGTGGTATTTTGGCTTTCATCTAAAATAATAAAGGCGTCGTTAAGTGTGCGACCACGCATAAACGCAAGTGGCGCAACTTCAATGACATTTTGTTCCATCAGCTTTTCGACTTTTTCAAAGCCGAGCATTTCAAATAAGGCATCGTACAATGGGCGCAGGTATGGGTCGATTTTTTGACTTAAATCACCCGGTAAAAAACCGAGTTTTTCACCGGCTTCAACAGCGGGGCGGGTCAATAGAATACGGCGAATTTCTTGGCGCTCCAATGCATCAACAGCAGCGGCAACAGCAAGGTAGGTTTTACCGGTGCCAGCAGGGCCAATTCCGAAGGTGATATCGTGACGAAAGATATTCGACACATAATGACCTTGGTTATCGTTACGCGGTTTAATTACACCACGACGAGTTTTGATCATCACTTCTTTGCCATACTCGTTCAGCTCATCTTGCTCTAATGCATTTGATTCGCTAATGGCCAGATGCACGGTATTCGCATCAATTTCTGTGATGACACCACGTACCGGCTGAGTTTCGACATATAAGTCTTTAAGAATTTCCATCGCGGCAAAGGCGCTGGTGGTTTTTCCGGTGATTTTAAAGTAGTTATCGCGATGAATTATTTCAACACCTAAGCGGCGTTCAATATGTTTGATATTTTCGTCAAACGGGCCACATAAAGATGAAAGACGTTTGTTGTCGGAGGGTTCTAAATAAATCTCTAATTTTTTTAATTGATTACTCAAAATTGCTTCCTGTTTTGATGTGCCAGCCAAGGCTGGCACAGTAAATTTCGCCTACGGAACGAAAGTCGCAACACCCAATTCATCTGGGGTTGCTTGCGGCTCTGGCTTTGCTGCTTTACTTAAAATCTCAGCAGGGGCAACTGCGCGGCGTAAGTTCATTTGGGATTCTGTACGAATTAAGTCACCACGTAAAGAGTTTGGTAGTGCTTCAGTGATACGTACATCAACAAACTGACCGATCACAGTGTGCGGGCCAATAAAGTTAACAACGCGGTTGTTTTCGGTACGGCCACGTAATTCCATCGGATTTTTCTTCGATGGACCTTCAACTAAAATACGCTGCTCAGTATCAAACATTTGACGGCTGATCTGTTGTGCCATTTGGGTAATACGATTTTGCAACAGGTATAAACGCTCTTTCTTTTCTTGCTCGCTGACATCATCAGGCAAATCAGCCGCTGGTGTACCAGGGCGTGCGCTATAGATAAAGCTAAAGCTCATATCAAAACCAATATCATTGATAAGGTTCATCGTCGCTTCAAAATCAGCGGCGCTTTCGCCAGGGAAACCAATGATGAAATCTGACGACATACTTAAATTAGGGCGAATTTTACGTAACTTACGAATCGTTGACTTGTACTCAATAGCAGTATGACCACGTTTCATTAAGTTAAGAATGCGGTCTGAACCACTTTGTACTGGTAAATGTAAGTGATCCACAAGTTCAGGCACGTCGGCGTATACGTCAATGATGTCTGGTGTAAATTCTACTGGGTGCGAAGTGGTATAACGAATACGGTCAATACCATCAATGGCTGCAACATAACGAATTAGGTCTGAGAAGTAACAAATTTCACCGTCATGTGTTTCACCGCGATAGGCATTCACGTTTTGACCCAGTAAGTTTACTTCGCGTACACCTTGCTCAGCTAGTTGAGCAATCTCTAATAATACATCATCAAGTGGGCGGCTTACTTCTTCACCACGGGTATAGGGTACGACGCAGAATGTGCAGTATTTAGAGCAGCCTTCCATGATTGAAACGAATGCAGACGGGCCATCGGCTTTTGGCTCTGGTAAACGGTCAAACTTTTCAATCTCTGGGAATGAAATATCAACCACAGAGCTGCCTTTATTACCTTGCACTTGTTTGATCATTTCAGGTAAGCGGTGCAATGTTTGCGGGCCAAAAATAACGTCAACAAATGGTGCGCGTTGGCGAATTGAATCACCTTCTTGTGAGGCAACACAGCCACCAACACCGATGATCAGATCGGGTTTGTCGTCTTTGAGTAATTTCCAACGGCCTAGTTGATGGAATACTTTTTCCTGCGCTTTTTCGCGAATTGAACAGGTATTGAGTAGGATTACATCTGCATCCCCAGCTTCATCAGTTAACTGGTAGCCGTTGGTTGCATCGAGAAGATCAGCCATTTTCTGAGAGTCGTATTCATTCATCTGACAACCCCAGGTTTTAATATGCAGCTTTTTACTCATTGAAATATAGCCTCGTTTTCAATTCGGTAGTGGCACGGTTGTGCGCTAAACAGGATAAGCGCACGTTCGCTTACTTAAAGGACGCGTATTTTAGCTGGATACCCGCTTAGATCCAAGTATAGTTTTTATGTTTGTGAATTGAAGTCAAACAAAGCGCCTTTTATCGTAGATTAAGATGAAACGCACTCGTACTTGCAAACAGAAGTACGGTACAATCAAATGCACTGAAAATAGCCAAATTAGTGACGTAAAAATGATGAAAAACAAGGTTATTGTTGTTGGCGGTGGCATGGTTGGTGCAGCTACAGCAGTGAAGCTCGCAAAACAAGGATGCCAAGTAACGGTGATTGAACAGCGCGTAATTAATGCCGCTGAGGTACTTGCTAGTGACAAAGTTGATATTCGCGTATCGGCAATTAATCGCTTTTCAGAAAATTTATTAGACCAACTCGGTGCCATGACTACTTTGCGAGCACACCGGCACGCGCCATACCAACAGCTTGAAGCATTCGAACGAGCCGGTGATAACTTACTATTTGATTGCCATGATATAGACACCACTCATTTAGGTCATTTAATCGAAAATAATTTAATTCAAGCAAGTCTCTGGCAGCAGTTTGCAGCGCACGATATTGAAGTGCTTGAGATTAGCCAACCGTTATCCGCGATTGAACATCATGATCAACAAATTACTTTTCATTACGCTGAGCAACAGTTTTGTGCTGACTTAGTCGTTGCTGCCGATGGTGGACAATCAATGTTACGCCAAAAAGTAGGTATTGGTGTTACCGGCTGGCAGTATGGCCAACATTGTATGGGCGTGCTTATTAAACTCGATGCCCCACAACAGATAAAAACGTGGCAGCAATTTAAGCCCACTGGGCCCGTTGCATTTTTACCTATGCAAGCACCTTATGCTAATTTAATTTGGTATGACGATGGCTGTAAATTACAAAGCTTAAAAAAATTAACCCCTACAGAATTAAAACAGCAAGTACTGGATAACTTCCCCCCATTGGCAGGTGATTTTGAGGTTATTGAGCACGCGGTTTTCCCTTTGGCACGTCAACATGCTAACCGATACTCACAAGGACGTATTGTCCTTGTAGGCGATGCTGCGCATACTATTAATCCGCTCGCAGGGCAGGGCGTTAACTTAGGTTTTCAAGATGTTGTAGCGCTTGCTGATATATTAAAAAATGTAGACGACATAGGTGCTGCACAACATCTTAAGCAATATGAGTGCACTCGCCGTAAAGCGAACCTATTAATGATGAGTATGATGGATGCCTGTTATTTTGGCTTTTCTAATCAACTAACCCCATTACAATGGGCGCGCAGTCGTTTTTTAAAGATGGCGAATACTACCGGACCGGTAAAAAACTGGGTTTTAAAATATGCGATTAGTGGTGAAGTAGGATAAAGCTCTTTTGCATCACTGGAGTGGGTGAAAGCTCACTCAAATAATATTTGATTAAAGATTAAAGATTAAAGATTAAAGATTAAAGATTAAAGATTAAAGATTAAAGATTAAAGATTAAAGATTAAAGATAGGGAATTTCTAGAAAGTTGGCTGGGATACCAGGATTTGAACCTGGGAATGCCAGGATCAAAACCTGGTGCCTTACCGCTTGGCGATATCCCAACGCTAAATTTGGATGAGTTTTAGTTCTAATTAAGAACATGGTGCGGAAGGAGAGACTTGAACTCTCACAACCGAAGTTACTGGAACCTAAATCCAGCGCGTCTACCAATTCCGCCACTCCCGCAGTTCTTAGAATGCAGTTAATCGTTTTGGAACCTAAATCCAGCGTCTAATTCAAGACAACTGCCAATTCCGCAGTTCTTATTCTTTAACAACATTTCTTTGGTAGAAGAAGTTGGCTGGGATACCAGGATTTGAACCTGGGAATGCCAGGATCAAAACCTGGTGCCTTACCGCTTGGCGATATCCCAACAAAGAA
>NZ_DRGM01000222.1 GCF_011050055.1 Pseudoalteromonas prydzensis
AGCATACCTAAAGCTAGTAAAGCTGTAATGATATAACCAACTACGCCACCTTGATGGAAGTATTCCATAAGTGTCGCTTTTTGAGTGTTGATACGTAAGATAGCACCACGAGTCGGATCGATATAAACACCAGCGTAGTTATCTGGTGATGTATTTTCAAGATCAGTGATACCGTCTAAAATATAGCTATCAGGCTGTTTACCTAGAGGCTGAATAGACTTAGTTTCTGGTGAATAAATTAAGTAACCATCGTCTGTAACTAAGTTAAAGTTACCGATACGCGTTACTTTTTTCATTGACGGGTTACCGTCAAGACCAGCAACTTCAGTTTCAAAAGTTGAAACTTTAGCTGATTCAGTCATTTCTGTTTGAAGTGAAATCCAAAGTTCTTCAAGTTCACGAACAGTTGGAAGTTCTTTAGCAGCAGCTAATGAACGTAAGATTTCAGCACGGCCTGGTTTCTCAGCACTAACAAGTGATGCTTCGATAGAACCGATAGCGTCTTGAGCTGCACGACGTACAACACCAAACATCTCACCTAAAGTACCTTGGGCACTTTGAAGAGCTGCTTCTTTTTCTGCTAACGTATTTTCATTTTGTGCATATTGCTTAGTTAAGCGTTCACCACGAGACTTCTCAGAAGCAAGTTGGCTTTTAGCTTTATTAAGTAAAGATTGCTTGTCAGCACGATCTGATAAGAACTCTTGTTCACGTTTCTTATCGATTTTACCTTCAGAGATACGCTCTTGCTTTACTTGCTCAAGAATTTTATCTAGAGCTCCAGTATTTGCATGTGCATTTAACGCGGTACCTGCAGAAACAGTTAGTACTGCGGCAACAGCAAAACCTTTAAATAGTTTCTTCATTATTGATTACTCCGCGCCAAAGATAGGTAGTTTAACAAGTTCTAATGTCGCTTGCTTACGCGCCATACGAATAACTTCTTTAACAGGTTTTAGGTATTCTTCACCTAATTCTTTCCACTGTTTAGTGTTGTTATCCCACACCCAAGCATGTTTCAAGTCAAAAGACTGAGCAACGTAAGTGATACGACCTAACTGGCCGATATCAACGTTAATGCTCTTGCCATCAACTTCTAGTGTACCTTGTGAAGCAGATACAAGAGAGCTGTATGCTGTTTCAATAGTGTAAGCTTCAAGTACTTGACGGAATTTTTCAGACGTCGTTACAGACGCAGAAACCATGATTTCACGTAGTCTTTCAACACGTCCTAAACGCGTTTCTAGATTAAATGGAACGTCCGCTTTGATGAATTGCTCAAGCGTATCGATCATGCGATACATCAAAGGCACAACGTTTTGTTTCGTGTTATCAAT
This sequence comes from Pseudoalteromonas prydzensis, assembly GCF_011050055.1. Classification (GTDB taxonomy): domain Bacteria; phylum Pseudomonadota; class Gammaproteobacteria; order Enterobacterales; family Alteromonadaceae; genus Pseudoalteromonas; species Pseudoalteromonas prydzensis_A. The sequence continues at coordinate 1,338 of NZ_DRGM01000222.1, forward strand.
CGTAGCGATTTGACGATCAAACGACTCAATAGAAGCGTTTTGGCTATCAACCAAGCGCGACACGTGATCGTTATACACTTTCATAAGTTCAGTCTCATCAACAACGCTACGGTACTCAGCGATTAGCTCCTGAGTTTGACCATATACATTGTCAATTTTAGTTTGAGACTTAACCGCAGCCTTTTGAATTTGTTGACCTGCTTTTTGCACGTCATTCAAAGGATCTGCAATCACATTGCTGCTTGCAAATGCAAATGCGCCAACCAACGCAGTTGCTACAAGACTCTTTCTGATTTTAACAGACATAGTTCCCAACCAATTAAGTAATGTTACTTTTATAATTTAATTATCCTCCGAGAGGAGAACAACCCTGATATCTTTTAATAGATATCAACCTTCCAATAATGCTAAATGCAATTAGCGCTGTCAACTTGATGTTGACTAATCGCAGTAAATAAATAGCTAAGTTGATGCTTAAACAAAAGTACCAGCGCACAATCGTTAACATTATTGCAACCAAGCTTTCTCTTAATATTTCTATTAAAGCCTTTTAAGAGGTGTATTTATTCGCATAGCACTGACATAAAACAACATTATTGCAACATTTAGCTAAGCCTGAATTCGCATTGAAAAAAAACGAAAAAAAATACAGATAGATATAACAAAAGTTATTTTTTAGACGATTTCGACACATTTTATCTCTTCGCTAACACTTCATCTGAGAAAACAAACCGTTTGTCGCACAAAAAAACAACACTGGATAATCTCTACTAGCGAAACTCCCCTACTTTAAACACATAATTTCAAAAGCTGTTTAAAGTAGGGGAGTTTCCCACAAATAGTAATAATAGCCTTACATAATGAGTTTTTAGCAAGTCAAAGCTGGGCCTGCTACCAATCAGGATTAAAATTTATTCTATCTAAGGCAATTTAATCGCGGCGTTAGGTTTGTAACCTAGCGGGCTTAATAAAAATCGGTAAACAGCCTTAGAACGAACACACAGGCAGCGCATATTCGCTATTTTTAAAGTGATCTTTAATACTATTTAACAATCAAACTTATTCAGCAACTAAGTATTCCAACATGCTTATATGGAGTCTATTAAATTCGCTAAATTGTTCAAATATTTATAAGGACTGATATTAATCACAAAGAGTTGCTCTACTTTAATAATATTGAACTACGAGTTAAGCCAAACGCTTCAATAATTAAGTAATAGAGGCACCCTTCCCGATTCATAGTCAAGATATAAACTTTTAACTTCATCACATCGACATAGCTTATATCAAAATTTCCGCGTATCGATACTCTGCTGCGGTTTTATATAAGTAGTATCTGATCAATTGGATAAATTATGAGGAGTGTTTTAATAAACGCTAGAGAATGATTTGATTCGTTGGATTATGAAGATAGTTAATTTTTTACATTTTTAAAAATAAAAGGTTTAAGCAGATATTAAATAGGATTTAAATGATGGTATTAAGTGATTTATAGATTGATATGTTAAAAGAGGGAATTATGGTGAAACAGAAACTGCTTCACCACGATGAACTAGAGTTCACATAATAAATTATGCTGCTTCTACGTTCTCAGCTTCAGGGCCTTTTTGACCTTGTTTGATGCTGAATGTCACTGCTTGACCTTCGCTAAGAGTGCGAAAACCAGAACCAGTGATTGCGCTGAAATGTACAAACACGTCAGGACCATTTTCTTGTTCAATGA
>NZ_DRGM01000223.1 GCF_011050055.1 Pseudoalteromonas prydzensis
AGTCGATAATACGCTGCCAACGGTAATCCATCTGCTCATTAAAACGCTTAGCTACAATAGGCATTACTTGTGTGTCTGCTGGCATATGCTCTGCTACAAAGCGTGCTGAAATTTCAACAAGCATAATAGCGGTTGCTTCAAGCGGCTCTACAAACCCTGCTGACATACCTACTGCAACACAGTTTTTATGCCAAAACTTCTCACGGTAGCCCGACTCAAAGCTAATTTTACGGGCAGTTAAACCGTTTGCTGCATCGCCTAAATAGTTTCGTAAGTTTTGCTCTGCTTCATCGTCTGATAAAAATTTGCTTGAATATACATGCCCTACACCACGGCGATGCGTTAAACCTATATCCCAAATCCATCCAGCGTTTTGCGCTGTTGCTATGGTATGGCTGGCTAAGGAGTCATCGTTTTCATCGTAAGGGACTTGCATCGCCAGTGCGCTGTCGTTAAATAGCACGTGGTCCATTTTTTTAAACGGTACGTTGAGCGCTTGGCCTAATAACAATGATGAAAAACCAGTACAGTCTATAAATAAATCGGCGCTTATAATGCGGGTTTGATCTTTTAGAGTAAGCTCATTTATTGCACCATCGTCATCAAGTTTTACCTGATCAACAGTACCAATAATATGCTCTACACCAAGCTTACTTTTACAATGTTGTTTAAGCATTTCTGCAAAAGCGCCGGCATCTAAGTGATAAGCGTAATTACAGTTACCTTGATATTCACCTTGCGCTATACCTCTTGGGGCTAAGCTTGCTTCGCAAATATCATGTTGAAAATTAGTTTGCTGTGCAAAGTCTTCAACATTATCTAAATAAGGGGCTAAATCTATGCGGCCGTAGCCTAGCGGTACAGTAAATGGATGGTAGTAAAAGTCGTTGTTGCCGTGCGTCCAATTTACAAATTTACCACCTTGCTTAAAGGTAGCGTTACAGGCTTTAAATACATCAACTTCACGCAAACCTATTTGCTGAAGTGTGTTTTTCATCGTGGGCCAGGTACCTTCACCTACACCAATTGTTGGAATATCTGACGATTCAACCAACATCACTTTTAAGCCATCACCATTTTTACCTTGGTGATACGAAGCTATAATTGCAGCGCTCAACCATCCTGCTGTGCCGCCACCAATTACTGCGATTGTTTTTATTGTTTTATTCATAATGGACTACTCTTTGAGTATCTTTGATAACGTTTTATACAACAAATGCCCGGTAGGGCATTTGGATTTAATGTGGCTTCATTTTAGCCAATTAGGTTAACTAATATACATTACTGTTAAATTAACCTAATTGGTATTAGCACTAATGTGCTGCAATGAAACAAGAGGCGAGAAGTTCGCCTCAAACATTAATTAAAACGATCCGCGAATACCAAACGCGTAACGTGAGCCATTATCTTCCACTGAATAAATTTGGTTAGCAAAACGACCTGTTTGTACTAACTCTTCTTCAGTGATATTGATGCCTTCTGCAAAAATAGTGAAGTTTTCGTTAATATCGTAGCTTGCACTAATATCCCACTGGCCGTACGTTTCTACGTTCACTGGTTCACCATTGAAGCCGTTATCAACTAAGCGTAAAAAGCCTTCACGGTTGTTAAATGCAACACGTGCTTGCCAGTTGTCTTGCTCATAAAACAATACTAAGTTTTGTGAATCGCCCAAACCTTCAAGTGCAAATGTTTGAGTTGTATCATCACCTACACTAATGTCGCTATTCACAACAGTCGCATTAGCGATAAAACCAAAGCCATTTTCAAACATGTGAGTAACACCCACTTCGAAGCCGGTTACAGTTGCAGACTCACCATTTTGAGGACGGCTTACAGTGTAAACTTCTGAGCTACCAATAAGTTCGTCATCTGTTTGGTCTGTACATGTAGTACACGCAAAATCAGGACCTGAACGGTCAGACATTTCGTATGTTTCTGCACCCGTTAACGTAACAATAAAGTCGTCAACTTCTTTACTAAATACTGCAAAGCTAAATAAGTTAGCATCGTTGTAGTACCACTCGTAAGAGATATCCCAGTTTTCTGATTGGAATGGTTTAAGTGCTGGATTGCCACCACTTGCCGTTAAGTTTTGACGACGTGGTTCGTTAAAGTTTGTCGCAGGAGATAACTGAGACATAGTTGGACGAGTAATACTATCGTACGCGGCAAAACGTAAAATCATATTATCTTGTAGCTCAAGCTTAACGTTGAAAGACGGTAGTAAGTTTGAGTAGCTAGTACCTTGCTCGATGTTCGTTGCAGGCCCAAAAACATTCTGAAACAATGTTGCGTCAGATGTTGGTATTACATCGCTAATAAAGCTTTGTATTGCAGCAACTTCAATATCAGTTTCTGAGTAACGAGCACCCATATTAACGGTTACTGGCATATCAGCTAGGTCAAAACCAAGCGTAAAGTCCATGTATAAACTAGTGATGTCTTCGTTAATTGTGTAACGGTTATTTTGTAGCGTTGGCTCTACTGGAAAACCTTGATCGGCTAAGTAATCAAGCATTTTATCGCCATCGTAGCTATAAAATGTATCGATTAAACCAGGGAAGTAATTACTCGCTGTGTATGCTTCAAAATCAATTTCATCAAGCGGTGCTTGTGTACCGTAACCACAAAATTGACATTGGCTACCAAAAATTTGGAAGCTAGATTTTTCACGCTCTTGGCGATAAGCACCAAAGTTAATACGCTCTACTGGGCCTTTATCTGGCACGTATTCAAAATCGGCTTTTACTTCAGTGATTTCATCTTCATCAGTAAATTGGTTACCAATTTCGTTGTAGTGAAGACGCGCTAGGCTTGGATCTGGCAATAAACCATTTTCAAAGCCATCATGCTGTACGGTAGGAATGCTGCCTGTACCGTCAAAAGTATAGCTGTTAATAATACCCACTACGTTAAAACGATCATTACCTGCACGGTCGTTTTCAGCTGTTGAGCGAGATACATCAAATTTTGCTTTTAGTGACTCGTTTACTTGCCAGTCAACATTAATACCAAATGCTTTATTAGTTACATCACGTGAGTTACGTGTATGCGATACAAAGTCACTTGCAGGGTCGCCACTTGGCGCGCCTAAGCCAACTTCTTGAGAGAAAGTTAAAAGCGTACCCGTTTCAGCATCAATTGTTGCGCTGCCTACACGGTCTGGTTCGAACCAAGATGCTAAATCACGCACTGACGAATCAACTTCAAATTTTGAAATCATTCCATCAACCGTAATCGTAACATCGTCAGATGGTGCATATTGAAGTACTAAACTTGCGTTTGTACGTTCACGGTCTTGCTCATCAACAACTTGATCCCAGTTACGTGGAATGTAGGCATTTTCAAACAATACACCATCAGTTGGGTTAGATATTGTTTGGCCACCGCGCCAACCTGCCGTTAAAATTTGGTTGTTTTGAAGTTTACGTTGCTGATTAGTGATGGCAAAAAGCACACCTAGCTTGTCATCGTTAAACGTATTACTTATTAAAAATGATGTTGATGGA
>NZ_DRGM01000224.1 GCF_011050055.1 Pseudoalteromonas prydzensis
ATCTGTACGAGTGCCCACACAGATGATTGCTTTATATTGTTAAAGAACGTTGCGGTTAAAGTTAAACTTTATCTCGCTAGGGCTGCGCATATTACGCTTTCCTATTTTTTTGTCAACACTTAAATTGAAACTTTATTAAAAATCTAAACTCAAGTTTTACTCGACTTACTAAGTAGCTCATGCCCCGCTATGCGTTGCGCTCTGCCGTCTCAGTGGGGTCGCATTATAGGGCGCGGCGGATTTTACGCAAGCGTTTTTATGACATTTTTTGTATTTATTTAGCTTTTGGAATGGTTTTTGAACGAACGGTATAAAAACACGGCTAAACTTGCTGATTATCTGACTATATAGCTAAGTTAACTTAGCTTAAAAGCAATAGAGACTCTTCAATTTATATTTGTCGAGTAAATTTATTTATGAATCAACCTTTACATACGGAAAAGCGTATATATAATTTAATGCATATTTAATCATCATCTAGCATTTATGAACAAACACAACCAAGTTAAACGCTCTGTGCTTTTTCTGTGCACGGGTAACTCTGCGCGCTCACAAATGGCCGAAGCATTATTAAGACATAAAGCCGGAGATGAGTTTGATGTATATAGTGCCGGTACGTCACCAGAGAGCATCGACCCTCGCACCTTAGATATACTTGTAAAATTTGGTCTAAATACAAATACGTTACGCTCAAAAGATATTAGTGAATTCGCAGACTCGCAGTTTGATTATGTGATCACTTTATGTGACAAGGCCAATCAAGAGTGTCGAAACTTTGCAGGTGCTAAAGCGCAATTGGCATGGGACTTCCCAGATCCAAAGAGTCGCACTGGTAATAATCCATTTGCTACCACGCTAAATGAACTAAATAACCGATTATCAATGTTCTTAATGGTAGAAGCAACACAGCAAAGTACATCGCTTAATGATGATGCTTCAACGCTTGAGCAAGTATTAACAATAGATCCTGTTAGTTTTTATAAATGCCTCACTGATGACATTCGCTTAAAAACATTAATGCTGACTAATTATTATGGTGAGCTATGTGTATGCGAATTAATGACTGCTTTGCAAGAAGATAGCCAACCTAAGGTGTCGCGCAATTTAGCCGTGCTCAAAAAAGCAGGCATTATTACTGATAGAAAAAACGGCCAGTGGGTGTTTTACCGTATTAATCCACAGTTACCACTTTGGATTAAAACAGTCATTGCCCAAACAACCGAAAACAATATTGATCTCATCACCACACATATTGAGCGCTTAGCTAATATGCACAACCGCCCAGATAAAACTAGTTTTTGTAATTAGAGGAAAACACCAATGGGAGTTTTTGAGCGCTACTTATCACTGTGGGTTGGCTTAGCCATTATTACTGGTGTTTTGCTTGGCCAATGGCAGCCTGATGTTTTTCAGATGATTGCTAATTTTGAAATAGCCCACGTAAATATTGCAGTCGCTGTTTTTATTTGGGTGATGATCTTTCCGATGATGGCACAAATCGATTTTTCATCAATTAAAGATGTAGGTAAAAACCCTAAAGGCTTAGTGCTAACACTAGTGATAAATTGGTTAATCAAACCATTTACTATGGCGGCGCTTGGTTGGTTATTCTTTAACTTTATATTTGCAGATTTGGTAGACCCACAATCAGCACAAGAATATATAGCCGGAATGATTTTACTTGGTGTTGCGCCCTGCACTGCTATGGTGTTTGTTTGGTCACAACTGACAAAGGGCGATGCTAACTACACACTGATTCAGGTATCGGTTAATGATGTCATTATGATTTTTGCATTTGCGCCTATATCTGCGTTGTTATTAGGCGTGAGTGATATACAAGTACCGTGGCAGACCTTATTAATTTCTGTTGTCTTGTATGTATTACTGCCATTAACCGCAGGAGTGCTCACCCGCAAAGCGTTAAATCAAGGCAAAGACGAGCAAGCACTCAATCAATTTTTAGCTAAATTAAAACCTTGGTCTATGGTTGGCTTGATCGCAACAGTAGTTTTACTCTTTGGTTTTCAGGCAAATACGATTCTCGCAGAACCACAAACAATCGTGTTAATTGCTATTCCGTTGATCATTCAAACCTACGGTATTTTTGTTATTGCATACGCTGCGGCCATTTGGATGAAGCTCCCTCAAAAAATAGCAGCTCCTTCTTGTTTAATTGGTACTTCAAACTTTTTTGAACTTGCGGTAGCAGTAGCTATTTCATTATTTGGTTTGCATTCTGGCGCAGCACTGGCCACCGTTGTTGGTGTATTAGTAGAAGTACCGGTAATGTTATCGCTAGTTGCCATTATAAATCGCACCCAACATTGGTTTAAATAAAAGGAATAACAAATGCAGCTTCACCCGTATGACACATTAACTTTAGATAATGGCGCAAAACTGATTTTTACACCTTGCCCTGGCAGCAAAGCGGCATCGCTGGAAGAATCGGTGATCACACTAAAGCAAGCTGGCACTAATATGTTACTTACTTTGATGCATGATGATGAGCTTGCCAAGAACAATACAGAACAACTGCCTACCTTATGCGAGCAACATAATATTACTTGGTTACAGCTACCGATTATAGATGATGCAGCCCCAGCGCAAGAATTTGCTGCACAGTGGCAAAAATATAAAAGCACCATTATTAATGCGGTAAAAAACCAAGCCACCATCGCAGTACATTGTAAAGGTGGCTCAGGTAGAACGGGCTTAGTGATAGCGCTTATTTTATTAGCCAGTGGTATGCCAAGTGACGAGATCATTAAGCAAGTCCAAACTATCAGACCGAACGCGTTAAAAAATCCTCAGCAACTCAATTATTTTAACTCACAGTTATAATCAGTATTAAGGAATAAACCATGACAATTAAAGTAGGTATTAACGGCTTTGGCCGAATGGGTCGATTATCAATGCGTGCAGCATTTGATTGGCATGATATAGAGATTGTTCACATTAACGACCCAGGCGGTAATGCTGAAACATTCGCTCACCTAATGACATTTGATTCCGTGCACGGTAAATGGCATCACCAAGCAAGCCATAGCGATGATGCAATTATTATTAATGGCAAAACAATTGGCTTTACACAAAACACCAAAACAGAACAGACTGATTGGTCAAACTGTGATGTGGTGATTGAAGCCTCAGGAAAAATCAAAACTAAAGCACTGCTGCAAGCCTATCTTGAGCAAGGTGTAAAACGTGTTGTTGTCACTGCGCCGGTAAAAGAAGAAGGTATTTTAAATGTGGTAATGGGTGTCAACGACCACCTGTATAACAAAGACATTTACCCAATCGTAACCGCAGCATCGTGCACAACTAACTGTTTAGCACCTGTGGTAAAAGTTATCCATGAAAAAATTGGTATTAAACATGGTTCAATTACCACGATTCATGACATCACCAACACCCAAACAATTATTGATGCACCACATAAAGATTTGCGCCGCGCACGTTCGTGTGGCACAAGTTTGATCCCAACCACCACAGGCTCAGCGACTGCAATCACGCATATTTTCCCTGAATTAAAAGGCAAGTTAAACGGCCATGCTATACGTGTACCACTCACTAATGCATCAATCACAGATTGTGTGTTTGAACTTGAACGTGGCACAACGGTAGATGAAGTAAACACATTACTCAAAAATGCCGCCGAAAATGAGCTTAAAGACATTATGGGTTACGAAGAACGCCCACTGGTATCTATTGATTATAAAACCGATCCTCGCTCAAGCGTTATTGATGCACTATCGACTATGGTGATCAACGACACGCAAGTAAAACTCTATGTGTGGTACGACAATGAATGGGGCTATGCCAATCGCACAGCAGAGCTGGTACGTAAAGTTGGTTTAGCAGACAAGGAATAATCAACGTGGATCGACTAACAGCCCTGCCCCCACAAATAAAACAATACTTAATAATTACCGGTAATTATTGGGCGTTTACGCTTACTGACGGTGCGCTGCGTATGCTTGTAGTGTTGTATTTCCACCAGCTAGGTTACAGCCCGCTCAATATTGCTATGCTGTTTTTGTTTTATGAGATTTTTGGTGTGATCACCAATCTGGTCGGTGGCTGGCTGGGTGCTCGATTCGGCCTCAATAAAACCATGAACATTGGCTTAGCCTTGCAGATAGTATCTTTGGCAATGCTCATGGTACCTGCTGATGTGCTTACCGTAGTCTATGTAATGGCCGCGCAGGCACTATCTGGGATCGCCAAAGATCTTAATAAAATGAGTGCGAAAAGCGCGATTAAGTTACTTGTGCCAAAAGATGCTCAAGGCCAACTTTATAAATGGGTGGCAATTTTAACAGGCTCTAAAAATGCATTAAAAGGAGTTGGTTTCTTTTTAGGTGGCGTATTGCTGACCTTGCTTGAATTTCATGGCGCGATCCTCACCATGATTTGCATGCTTACAGCGGTATGGCTATTTAGCCTATTCGCGTTAAAAGAAGACTTAGGCAAAGCCAAAAATAAAGCCAAATTTAGTGAGCTATTCTCCAAGAGTAAAGCCATTAATGTACTCTCTGCTGCGCGGCTATTTTTGTTCGGCGCCAGAGATGTATGGTTTGTTGTCGCATTACCAGTCTTTTTAGCCGCTACATTCGGTTGGGATCACTGGTGGGTTGGCGGCTTTATGGCAAGCTGGGTTATAGGTTATGGCATAGTACAATCTTTTGCGCCTGCCTTTACAGGGAAAAAATCAGGGAGAGTACCCAATGGCCATAGTGCATTTTTGTGGGCCAGCTACTTAACCGTTATACCTGCATTAATAGCTTTAGCACTGCATTATGATTTTTATATACAAACATCGATTATTGTCGGCTTACTGATTTTTGGTGCTGTGTTTGCTATTAATTCATCATTACATAGCTATTTAATCGTCAGCCTTGCTGATAGTGATGGCGTGTCACTTGATGTAGGGTTTTACTATATGGCCAATGCCATGGGGAGATTACTAGGCACAGTACTTTCGGGCTGGGTGTATCAGCAATATGGGCTTGAAGCCTGCTTATGGATCTCAAGCTGCTTTATTGCGCTGGCTGCCTTACTGTCATTGGCGTTACCAAAAAGTGATCAATAGTCAATAAACTCTACTGTTGGTAAACTCTCAAAGCCAGGTTTAGCAAATAAGTAGCCTTGCATTAACTCAATACCCGCTGCTTTTAGCCAAGTATATTCCTGAAAAGTTTCTATCCCTTCAGCTAACGGAGTGATATTTAATTCTCGGAACATATTTAAGCTGTGGGTGATTATTGATTGACGTATTTTGTCTGAGTCGATATTACGGATCAGCTCCATATCTAGCTTAATAATATCCGTTTGAAAATCAGCTAATAAATTGAGCCCTGAATAACCTGAACCAAAGTCATCCGTGGCCGTTGTAAAACCTAACGACTGGTAATACTCAACCACTCGCTTTATATGCGCGCTGTCTGTAATTTTCTCAACTTCGGTAAACTCAAACATAATACGTTGAGTAGGAAAATTATATTTTTTAGCAGCTTCTAATGTAGTACGAATACAGCGTTCCGGCTTATAAATAGCATTAGGTAAAAAATTAATGCTTAACATCGAATCTACCCCTAGCTTAGCGGCCAATGCAATCGCTTTAATTCGGCAAAGCTGATCAAAAGTATAACGGTTAGACTCGTTCACTTTTGCGATAACTGAATAGGCAGATTCATTATTTAAACCACGCACAAGCGCCTCATAACCAAAAATAGAGTTCGTTTTGCAATTTATAATTGGTTGAAATGCCATTGTAAAATCAAAACCTAGGCTCTCTTCATCCTTGCAGTTGTTACAAGACACTTTTTCACACTCGGTTAGTTTTTCGTTCATGAGTACAGCCCGTTTTAGTATATTTTGTTATGGTAGTAGAGTTAAAAGCGAAAGCCAACCTTATGTCATCATTGCCTATACAGTAAATGGTAACAGCCGTTTTTAAATATACGTTAGAGTTAATTGCACTGCTGAGCTTTATAGTGGCAAACCATGATCCTGACACAGCTCATTTATGCCAGCACAACCACTCGCTTTTGAATCCGATACTTTCCAAAAGCGTTTTCCATTGGACTATAAGCAGTAGTGTTCTGTGTAGCAACTGGATTTTTTAAGCTACTTTATTGCTAGCGTAACCACGCAGAGCAACACTACCAGCATCTCATCTAAAAAAAGCCAACCTATATTGCGCTTTGATATGTGATGTAGAGCGCCCCATTTTCTAATGTAATGAAATCCCCAAACATGGAACAATTAATGCATTAATTTTGACAACTCAACTATGTCAATTTTTAGTCGCACGGGAGACACAATGAATTTAACAACAATTCCCTCATCATTACTCGCAGATCCAAACTATTTAAAGCAAACACAATCGGGCACACAACAAACAAATAGCAAAGAAGAGTTAGCCCCGACTACTCCAGTAAAAAATACTGACGAAGAGGTTACTGAAAATAATACTGACAACGATGAGACAGTTCAAAGTACTCAGCAACAAATGATTAAGAACATTAAAGAACTACAAGAAAAAATACGCGCGCTTGAAGCTGACAGTAGTCTTTCAAAAACAGATCAGCAAACACAAAAAACCGAATTACAAAAACAGTTAGACAAAGAACTCGTCTCAATCCAACTCAGCGTAAAAAAGAACGTATCAACTTTAATGGGAAGTTTATTTTCGTCAGCAGGCAACACCAGCTCAGGTTTATTGTTTAACCATAGTGCTTAAAGCTGTTTTTAATAGAACAACGAGGCATAATAAAACGATTAAAGTAGTGTCACTAGCTGTGACACTCATTACTAAAATACAAAGCACTACAGCAAATCTAACGACTGATTTAGTTACTTTGTTTGTCAGAAACTAATTTTTGTAACCAATAACCATCATGCTTTTCAAAAATATTAAGCCCTTCTTTGGTCTTGACTAAAATATTATTACCGACAGTCGTATAATAAAGTGGCTGCGGATCAATCGATATTAATGCATGTACAATACCTATCAAATCATCTGAAAGGTGCTGTTCTAAAACGCTAACGTCTTTGATACCAATAGTTATGTAGTCATATAGCTGTTTAGCCGTTATGTCAGACTTTAACTTATGCACAGAGGCATCAGCGACACCCACACAATTTGTATAAAAATCCAATCCAAGCATCGTTTGTTTGTTTTCACATAACGATAAGTCTGAAAACTGTGCAAAACATGTACTTGGGAGTAATAAAATTAATAATTTTTTCATCGGGCCACCTGATAACACTCTTCAATATTCCAGCTTCTCCAATCAGCAAATAATTTTTCAAACTGCCTTGGACTTTGAGCAAAACCGTCTTCAATAGCTTGGATATCCCACATAGTTTTGATCTGAATACCAGTGCTTAATGCATTTAAAACCGCTGCTGTTTTAAATGCTGGTATACCTGTTTTTATCTCTAGAGCCTCACCTGTGGAGTCGGTTGTGGCTTCGTTCATAAAAGCAGCTTTAGATAAATCTGAGGTTGGATCTGCAGCAGATAATATTTTAGGTATGGCTTTCTCAGTTATTAACTTAGTTAAATCTTTATACAGAGCTATTTTTATTAAGTTACATCGCTGTTGACTATTAACAATGAGGCTGTATTGCGATTTAGAAAGTTTTGCACCTGATAACATATCAGCGCTCGTTGCAATAGCAACACACCCCATAACAGTTGTTGTATCCGCATTTCTAATTTTTTCGCGCAAAACACCTATATTTCTTTCGATCATAATTTTATTTGACATAACATTCCCTCGCTAATAAAAATAAAAGGGTACATCAATTTTTTATTACTTTCCACGTTTGAATTATTTTGCCGATTAGAAACTAGTAATCGTTAGTCATCTTTTGCTATTTTAAAAAGTAGCACAGGGTAGTTTCGTTTAGTAAGTATTTACTTGGAAAGCGTGTAAAAGTGGTGGCCCCTCCCAGACTTGAACTGGGGACCTAACGATTATGAGTTGCAAAACAAGGACTTACTACGAGTTACTTTTTGATATAACTATTTACTAATTTTCATAGCTACATCATAGGGTTATTGAATAAACCCTACCTCTGATGCATAAATCATTATGTATTTCAGAACGTTAAATTTTACGTTCAAAGTAGCACAGAGGTAGCACCATATGTCAGACACAAAATTTCGCTTCACAGAATTGTCGCTTGAAAAGATAGA